>NZ_JAXBLY010000003.1:0-244308 GCF_033963925.1 Rossellomorea sp. YZS02
AATTACTTCATGGAAGTTTCGCAAAAAAATGTTGAATTGAATAGCTATAGCTGATTAATAGTTAAAAAAGACAAGTAAGGAATTTACACAATATTAAGGACTTGACTTAAATTCCAATTATTCACTAAAAAAAGACCACCAAGGTCCGTCCCTCAATGGTCTTCATATTAAATAATCTTATACAATTCCTCCACGCTCGTCACCACATAATCAGCATGGGTATTTGCAACCAACTCGTCCGCAAAGTAGCATGAACTGATTCCGGCGTTCTTCCCTGCTTGCAGATCAAGATCCCGGTCGCCAATCATGATTGCCTCGGACTGGTCGATGCCGTGGGTACGGATCAAGTGATGAATGGCATCCGGACTCGGCTTACGCTCAAACCCGTGTTCGGAGGTGATGAAATCAGAAAAGTAGCCAATCATCCCGAAATCCTCCAACATTCTCATGGAAGACTCCCCCCTATGAGTGTAAAGATAATTCCTTCTGCCGGTTTCATGAATATACTTACAAAGCTCCATCATACCTTCAAAGGGTTTGGACAAATCAAATTCCACTTCTTTTCTGCGGGAATCGTAGGCTGTGATAAACTCGGTCCCGATGCCGTACTTCTCTCCATAATGATTGAAAGCATAGGTCATCGATACCTTCATATGTTTCATGATTTCCTCTAAAGGTTCATCAATCCCATCCTGCTTAAGCGTTTCCTTGAAGGTTCCGGCCATGACGGGATATGTGTCAAAAAGCGTCCCGTCGAAATCCCATATTATATGTTTGTACATGTCCATTCCCCCTTCTTATGTAAACTATCCTAATTTTACCACAAGAAATGACCTTTTCGTCCATAGGAGAATATGACTTTTACTAAAAACAGGAAAATTATGCTAAACTATTTTCAAAGCCTTTCAAGGAGGACCACATGATCCGTTCCCTGCATCCCTTTTTCCACATAAGTTCGGCCACCCTGTTTTTCGCAGGGATCATCCTTCTATCTTATAGAGCATACGAATGGGGACTGCTGCCGTTACTGGGCCATTTCTCCCTCTATCTCTCTACCAAAAAGGACAGGTCCGTCGCTTCCCTCTTCCTGTTCTTCTTGCTCGGTTTGCTGGTATTTCAATTCGCAACCGGTTGGATGGAAGAATGGGATATTTCAAAAGAAATATACATACTGTTGAACAGAGCTGCACTTGTAATCATACTGATGGCAGTAATAATCTCACATTCAGTATCAAAAGACACGATCCATACCTACACAAGCTTACCCGATTGGAAAAAGCGCATCTCCATGCCGTCACATTCCATCTCATTGCCCTTATTTTTATTCATCGGGCTGGCTGGCTCTTGCTCCATCTTCATCCCCCTCCCCTGGTTCGGGGAAATCAGCGAAATGAGGTCATTAATTTTATTCGCTGTAGGATTCACCCTCCTCAACGCTACAGTTGAGGAATTTATCTGGAGAGGAGTGATGCTGTCCTCGTTGACGAGTAACACATCAGTCGTTTATGCCGTCACTGTGACAAGTATCGGGTTCGGTCTGCTTCATCTATCCATCGGGATCCCGCTCGCCCTCAGTCTCTTATTCTCTTTCGGGGGACTCTTTTATAGCTTCGTAGTATTGAAGACAGACAGCATCTACCCAGCCATCGTCTTTCATATGGTAATGAATATGGGGATGGTGCTGAATGGATGGATAAACTAGATTATCACTCTTTGAATAGAAAGGATTTGGATGAATGAGAAACCATTTTAAGGCTTTCCTATGTTTGTTCCTCACTTTTTTCATGACAGGCTGCATTGGAGAAGACTATGACTTCACCCCACCAACTGTAACGCTTATGAATACTGACAGCGTCAACTCCGTTGAATTAACCGAAACCAATATCGATTGGCGGGGTGAAAACAGCAAACCATTGGAGAAGGAAACGAAAGAGGTAGTGGACTTCGCCCGGGAACAAAAGGAGCTCACCTTTCCATCCGGGCAGCAGGTAGATCTTCTTTTTGAAAGCGAAGACTTTGCCGTTGAGGAATTACGTGCGTTCTTATGGCTGGGTAACGAAAAGCTGCAGCTGGATATGAGTGAGAACCGTTCCTTCACATTACCCAAAGGAAAAGGGTCTTACGTATTGGAGGTCGACCTTCAAACGGATCGGGGAAATGCTCAGTATGTCGGGAATATTGTTATCGAGTAATCAGGGAGGTGAAGATATGGAAATTACATTGATCATTTTAGGTGCACTCGTCGGGCTATCACTTTTTTATATGATCATAGAAAGAGCTGTGCGGGACGGCATTAATAGCTCAGTCATCGGAAGCTACTTGGAAGAGAAGCATGAGATTAAAGAACGGCAGGGTGATGAGGATTTATTCGACGATACGTACAAGGGGGAATGATGATAGTTGGGGATAATGGTTGAATAAACGCCGGGAGTCTCTGCCTCCTGTAACATCCCTCCCCTCCTTATCGACTGATTAACTGTGAAAAAAATCGGCTACCTCATCCTGCTGGCGACCCTCCTCCTTCTAGGCTGTGAAGAGAATGAATTGGTTTATGACAACATATCCGACAACAAAATCCTTCATGGAAAGGTCCTTGAAAAACGAAATCAGGTAACTGGACATTAACATCTTCCCCACAATAAAAAAAGCATCATCGACCCAACCGTCAATGACACTTGGTCATATCACAACTTCCCATCCACCTCAGACGTATCCACATCATCGCCGAACCAGTCACTCAACTTCGCCTTGGCCTTTACTTTCACTTCATCATCGATATACATGGACACTTGCAATAAAGCGAGTCCCAGGGCTCCAAGATCATCTGTAAACCCTATCCCGACTGCCATGTCCGGAATGAAATCCGTTGGAAGGATGAAATATCCGAGGGCCCCGATGATGACCATCTTCGACTTCTTTGGGACATCCGGCTTTTGCAGGACGAAATAAAGGAGCAATGCCGTATACACGACGGAATGACCTGCCTTCACCCCATACCTCTTCAACTTATCCCAAAACTTTTCTTCTGAAAAATGTTTTTCCGTATTGTCCATTTCATTTCCACCTCCGTGAGACTAGACCTTCTCTTATTCTTTCATTGTAGAAGGTTTAGGGAAAATAAACAAATGTTTGGACAGGTGGATTTGCGTTATACTTCATCTAAGTAAACTACAATTGGGAGTGATCATTGTGTTAAATGCCATCATCTTATTCATCCTTGCCGGTATCGCCGAAATCGGGGGAGGGTATCTCATCTGGCTATGGCTTCGCGAAGGAAAACCATCCTATTGGGGACTCGCCGGCGGAATCGCCTTAGCTCTTTATGGGGTCATTGCCACCTTCCAGTCCTTTCCTTCCTTCGGCCGTGTCTACGCTGCTTACGGCGGGGTGTTCATCGTCCTGTCCGTTCTCTGGGGGTGGGGGATCGATAAGAAAACACCGGATGTATATGACTGGGTCGGTGCCGGGATTTGTCTGGTCGGGGTTGGTGTGATGCTGCTGGGACCAAGACAATAGACAAAACAGAACGTTTGTTCTAAAATGGGTGTAAATGGAATTTAGGGAGCTGGTTACATTGAGACCTGTATTAAATAAGGACACCCCGGTTGAAACGTTCAAAGAGTACTACTGGTTAAAGGAAGAGCTGCAAACGTTCTGCCGTCACCATGGCATCAGTGCTTCCGGATCAAAGATAGAGATATCAGAACGAGTTAGCATTTTCCTTTCGACCGGTGAGATCATGAAACCCGTCAGGAAATCAAAAAAGCCGGCTGTCCTTCAAGAACCTTTAAGTCTTGATACCGTCATCACCGACCAACATCGGTGCAGCCAGGAAGTGAGGGCATTCTTCAAATCCGTCATTCCCACATTTCATTTCTCCACCCACATCCAGAACTACTTCAAACAGAATGCAGGAAGAACCTATCGAGATGCCGTTGAAGAATGGCACAAAGAAGAAGAGCGGAAGAAAGCTCCTTCATACAAGAAGGAAATCGGACCGCAATTCGAATACAATCAATTCACCCGTGATTTCTTTAGGGATCCGGACAACAAAGGTAGGACTCGGGCGGATGCGATAGATGCGTGGAATGAGATTAAGAAGCTTCCGGGGAGCAATCGTTATGTTGCTTGTAAAACAAGAGAATAAGCTCCTGCTATCCTCTGAACATATACCCATTATTTAAGAATATGAGGGAAATAACATGATACAACTTCAACAAAATTCTAGTACGCTTGTCATAGTCATCCACGAAATCTACGGAATCAACCAACACATACAAGACTTCTGCGAATTCATCTCAAAACAAGGAATGGACGTCATCTGTCCGGATTTATTAGAAAAGGGATCTGCTTTTGATTATTCTCAGGAAGAGGCTGCTTATCATCATTTCATCGGGAACATAGGCTTT
Source organism: Rossellomorea sp. YZS02 (assembly GCF_033963925.1). NCBI lineage: Bacteria > Bacillati > Bacillota > Bacilli > Caryophanales > Bacillaceae > Rossellomorea > Rossellomorea sp. YZS02. The sequence goes on from NZ_JAXBLY010000003.1 coordinate 4,410, forward strand.
GAAGAGCCGTCAGAAACAATAAAGAGCATTCTCTCGACCTATCGACCGCAATACAAACGGATTGTCATCATAGGGTTCAGTGTGGGAGCAACGATTGCCTGGTTATGCAGTGATGATGAAAGGGTTGATGGTGTCATCGGCTACTACGGTTCACGGATACGAAACTTTTTAGAGGTCACACCACTGTGTCCAACCATGTTGTTCTTCCCTGAAGAAGAATCTTCTTTCCAGGTGGACGAAGTGATTGCAATGCTAGAGCGAAAGCCCATCGACATTCAGAAATATAGTGGTAAACATGGATTCAGTGATCCCTATTCATCTTCCTTTCATCGTGAATCTGCAAACGAAACGAGGGCTAGAATCATTGGCTTCTTAGAAGAAATTTGAATCGATATCTGTTTCTGCGACCACTGAAACCACCCTACGCGCGCCCGCTACACGCACGTTGGTGTTGTTTTCCTTCTATTCTTTCTTTAAAGATCTACTATCTGTTTTCACGGTAGTTCCAGGGATGATTCACGTCGTTTGGGCAATAGGGAAATGGAGGGTTGCCATTTAGGTGAAAACCCCTGTCTCACGTCATTCAGTTCATAGCATTTCACTCCTTCCATCCCATTCACCCTCACTTTTTATATACAGGTTTGAATCAAAAATGGATACGGTTGGGATGAATTTTTTCATAATGATAAGGAATTCTTATACCTTTCCATCATTTAAATATCATTAACTTATTAGTTCAAATTCGTTAGCATTGAAACTATCAATACTGTTTTTAAACAAGGGGGATTCGCATGGAGAGACCATTGCACTTTAGAGAAGCGACCGAACAAGACGTAGACCATATCGTCGAAATGCTCGCCGATGACGTACTTGGAAAACAGCGCGAGCGCTACGAACAGCCTCTTCCTCAAAGCTATTTACAAGCATTCAAAGCCATCGATACCGATCCCAATAACGAATTGGTCGTCGCTTGTGACGGAGAAAAGGTAGTCGGCGTGCAGCAAATCACGTTCACCCCATACCTCACCCATCAAGGTGGCTGGAGAGCAACGATTGAAGGCGTCAGAACTTCTGCTTCTGTAAGAGGGGAAGGCGTGGGTACGAAGATGATCCAGTGGGCGATCGCCCGCGCAGAGGAGAGGGGTTGCCATCTCATTCAATTGACGACGGATAAGCAAAGGCCCGAGGCACTGAGATTTTATGAGAAATTAGGTTTTAAAGCTACCCATGAAGGATTGAAGCTTAAGCTGTAAGACATGACAAAACGCTTGGGGATCCAAGCGTTTTCACTTTACTTCCACTGAAAATGCATAACTTCCGTCCCCTTTCTTCCAGTGTGCCACGAGATGATACACATAGATCCCTTTCTGGTTAGGAGCCACGATCGTATGGTTCTTCAGTTCCACCCTCTGCACCTGCTCCTCCCCCAACCATTGCTCCGCTTCCACCGCTTTCGGTTTCTTATCGAACGTTACGCGGATCTCCTCTCCGGGGGAAACGACCGTTGGCTTATATTCCTCTCCCATGGCCACGATACTTCCATAATCCTTATCCACACATTGACCGGAAAAGAGGCCATTCCAGCAATAGGAACCCTCGGTAACAGGAATGGCGACTTCGCCTGCTGTCACAATGGCCGTCGGCGGGGATGTCTCAAATGGTTTGATCATAAACAGAATGATGGCAATCAACGCAACGACATTACCGATTGCCAATAGCTTACGCACAGCCATACCCCCTTTTCTACTTTAGACGTGCCTAATAGTCATTGGGTTACCCTTTGACCCTCTTTTCTCACCAGCATACCCATAGGCAGATATGTCACGAAAAACACGACAAGTGCCGCGATTTCCAGATTAATATAATATATGACCCCCTCTCCGAAAAAGGACAAGATTGTTTTCGATTCCGTGGGATTTGCGAGATAGAAGAAATTCGTATCGAGAAGGATATTCAGGAAGAAAATCGGAAGGGCGAGTAGATTGACCATGAGAAAACCGGTCCATACTGCTCTTCTTGGCACACGGTATCCCTCATACACGATGAAATAAAGGACGGACCACGCGATGGCTGCATGATGAAGGAAATATTTCAGAAAACGGAAATGGGGAAATTGGTACGCCATTTCAGGTGTCACCATACTTAAGATTGGCGGGAGAAGACCGATAAAAAAGAGCAAATAATAGGCTTTCTGATTGGGTCTGAGGAATAGATAAATTGCAATGAACGTGCTGACAGAACAGAGCTGAAGGGGCAGATCCCCTACTTCCCACGTTCCGGTGGCCACGAGCCAGATATGCCACGACACTTCACTCATCACGAGCATCGAAAAAAAAGTCCACTTCAGCACAGACTGATACCCCTTCAGGAAATGCCTGAAATACACCAGCCAAAACGATATCGCCACAAACATCAAAAGCACTGAGATATGGGGAACAGAAAACAACTCGAACGTCTGCATCTCTGTCACGGAAAACATCATGCCACCCCTATTCCTTTTGAAAAGTGGTTATCATGGATAGTTTATTCGGCAAAGGGGTTGATTAAGTCTGCATTCAAATAAAAAAGCCCCAAAAGGGACTTTCTTATAACGTAAACGGCGGAATATACCGGCCATCCACATCCGTAAAATCGTATTCTTTCGCAAGATCTCCTGCTCTCAAAGCCTGCCCAGTCTTCTCCATCACCCCTGGATCCATTGCCAGTGCCGTAATGGCACGTCCAACATAATATGGGGTTTCGGATTTCTTTAAGTCTTCTGATTCCTGCCAGTTTTCCTCGTTCACACCCATATGTTCAAGCACCAGCTCTGTCCTCATGAATCCCGGGGATACAGCCATGACGGCGATTCCGTCCTCTTTCAGTTCTTTTGAAAGACCGTACGCCATGCGGACGAGGGCGTTTTTCGCAAGGTCATAATAGAACTGTCCCGTGTACTTGCCTTCATCCCAGAACGTCGTATGAATGATGAGCGTACCATCCCCTTCCCGCAGGAGAGGGATGGCAAAATGATTCGTCGCGAGCTGTGCCCTCACGCCTGCCGTAAACATCGTGTCCCAATTTTCAAGAGACTGTTCCCAGAATTTCCCTGGATTCACACCGATATCATGAGCGCCCCATACGTTATTGATGAGTATATCGAGTCTGCCTTGTTCCTCCCGAATTTGCTCAATGACCGCTTTCGTTTCAGCATCAATCGTATGATCACACTGTACCGCGATTCCTATTCCACCTGCCTCTTGGATTTGAGCTGCTGTATCATCGATTGTCCCTGGAAAGTTTTGCGTAGAGTTCCCTTTTGTACTGCGCCCGGTCACATACACCGTGGCTCCTTCTCTTCCAAGTTCAATGGCGATCCCACGCCCCGCTCCCCTGCTTCCTCCTGTTACAAGCGCTACTTTTCCTGTCAGTGATTTCATCCAACCATTCCTTTCATCCACTAAGATAACCCCATTATACGATTCCATTCTTGACATCCATTGTCATATTTCATTAAATAAAAGAAAAACCAAGAAAAAGGTGAGGAACATGAGAGGCGACCGTTTGATATCCATAGTACTACTCCTACAAACACATGGCCGGATGACGGCGAAGGAACTTTCAGAGAAGCTGGAGGTTTCCGAGCGGACCATCCACCGGGACATGGATGCCTTGAGCGGGACCGGGATTCCCGTGGTGGCAGAGAGGGGACAAAAGGGTGGCTGGTCGCTTCTTGAGGACTACCGGACGGACCTGACAGGGTTGAAGGAATCGGAAATCCGCGCCCTATTCGTTTCTCCTTCCAATCATCTTCTGGAGGATCTCGGTCTGACGCGTATAACCGAAGAAGCAAGGAACAAACTGATGGCCTCCCTCCCGCCCTCTTACCGTGAGAACGGGAAGGATGTCTGGAACCGGATCCATATCGACACAAGCTCATGGCGAAAGCAGAAAAATAAGACGGCCTCTCTCGAAACCATCAAAGAGGCGGTCTTTCAGGAGATCAAATTAAGAATCACCTACGAACGGGCTGACGGAGAAAGGGATGAACGCATTGTGGAACCACTCGGCCTCGTAGCCAAAGGTGACCTCTGGTACCTCATCGCTGCCAAGGAAAACGGGGATATCCGGAATTACAGAGTGTCCCGGATTCATCACACAGAAACCTTGGACGAGACGTTCCAAAGACCCTTGGGCTTTGACCTGACCGAGTATTGGTCGTCCTCCACCCAATCCTTCATCAAAAGACTGCCTTCTTATGAAGTGAAAGTGGAGGTGTCACCACATCTTTTATCCAGGCTCACATTCTCCGGAAGGTTTGCCCGGGTCCTCGCAGTTGGGGAACGAAGAGGTGACGAGTGGATACCCGTGACGCTCTCCTTTGATACGGAAGAAGAGGCAAAAGCGTATCTCCTAGGGTTCGCCGATGGGGTAAAGGTGATAGAGCCCGCTGACCTCAAGCAGAAGATCGTTAAAATGGCTGAGGCTACGGCTTCATTTTATCGCCGAATGGAATAATTCTCCCTTCTCTTTGATATGTTTTAAAAAACGTTATCAAGGAGAGTCTCCCATGAAAAACATCATTTTATTTGCGGATCCCGGCATTGATGATTCCATCGCCATCATGTATGCCCTTTTGAATCCAAACATTAAGGTTCTCGGTATCGTCTCCAGCTACGGAAATGTCGAGAAGAAGCAGGCAACCGATAACATCGCTTATCTGCTCAAGCTTGCTGATAGGACGGATATCCCGATCATCGGCGGATCCAACAGCCCTTCATCCGGGAAAATCCCGACCTATTATCCTGAAATCCACGGACAGGAAGGCTTGGGACCGATCAGGCCTCCGGAAAACTTCTCCGGGGAACTCACCAACTTTTCCAAACTCTACACCATCATTGAAGAGAATCAGGACGTCACAATCGTAGATGTCGGAAGGAATACGTCACTCGCTTCCCTTTACCTGTTAGGCGAAGACATAACAAAAAAAGTAAAGGAATTTTATATTATGGGAGGGGCGTTTTTCGTACCTGGAAATGTGACTCCTTCAGCGGAAGCCAACTTCTACGGAGATCCGATCGCATCAGAACTCGTGGTCAAGAATTTCGACAATCTGTATATCGCCCCTCTAAACGTTACGAATAAGGCAATTGTCACCCTTGAACACATTAAAACCATCCAGGAGATGAACGGCAATCCCGTCATCGAGATCCTTGATGACGTCATGACTTACTATATCGACGCCTATAAAAAGCTGATCCCCGGTATAGGCGGCGCCCCCCTTCACGATGTCGTCACCCTCTCCCTGATGGTGAACCCCGATATGGGGAAAACAATCCGTAGGGACGTCGAAGTACTGACTTCAGGACTTGGGCAGGGTACATCCATCGCCGATTTCAGGGTCAGCTCGAAACCGGCTGAAAAGAACATTAACATCTATCTGGAGATGGATTATCAAATGTTTGTTGAGGATTTCATCAACGTGATGACAGGAAAAAAGGGATGAGGCGGCCGTGCCTCATCCCTTTTTATATACTTGATTTATAAATCAGGAGTTGAATAAAGACAAATAACATGAAGACAGATACAGCAAACAACATGTAGCTTTTATACGACTTTCGATTCTTCTGGTACTCTTCTAGTCCCATGATCACCATAAGAGTCCCCATCCCCGCCATCGTATAAGGAAGCACATCATTATTGTCCGAAACAAGACCATAGACGGCTACTGCCAGCACAATGATGCTGATCGTTTTTCTCATTTTTTCTAACATGGTTGATTCCCCATTTCTGTTTCTTCCACATCCTTATTTTACCACATGATTATGTCCCTCTTAGCATAAAAAAGTGCCTGACCACATACAGGTCAGACACACTTTTCTCTACTTCGCATCCTTATCCGGCTGATGAATCCCGAACACATTGCCTTCTGTGTCTATGTAATAGCCTTGCCAAGCCATTCCAGGCAGGGCATACTTCGGCATGGCGACCTTGCCGCCGTGTTCAAGGATGAGCTTTTCTGTTTCATCATAGTTCCCGACACCCATCGTACACGAATACCCGTTCATCGGCTGATTCGGCTGAGGTGGAGGACTTTGACGCTGCATCAATGCACCGTTGATCCCCATTTCATTTTCATCCCCGGTCACGGCCCCCACGTAAGGCATTCCGGCGTACTCACTCCAGTCCTCGAACTTCCAGCCGAATACTTCCCCGTAAAACGTCTTTGCACGTTCCATGTCATCCACATGTACTTCAAAATGAACCATTCTCCCCATTGTTCATACCTCCCATTATATTGTCATTCACACTATCATTTCGGTATCCCGGGGAGAATCCCTTCTTTTTTCTTATATAAATCAGGGCTGACTAGGATTTCTCCACCAACAGATCCTTCAGCTGCTCACGCAATGCCCTTTTCAGGAATTTCCCCACCGATGTTTTCGGGATTTCCTCCATAAAGATGATTTCATCAGGAAGCCACCACTTCGCGAATTGCGGGGCAATGAAATTCAGCAGTTCTTGTTTGTCGACTTTATCTTTATAAGGTGCCTTCAACACGACACAGGCAACCGGTCGTTCCTGCCACTCTCGGTGAGGAACGGCCACGATACTCGCTTCGAACACGGCATCATGTGCCATTAAGGCATTCTCAAGATCAACGGATGAAATCCATTCCCCGCCGCTCTTGATCAGGTCCTTCGTCCGATCAACCAGCTTGATGACGCCCTCTTCATCAACGGTCGCAACGTCACCTGTATAAAGCCATCCATCCCTGAACGCATCCTGGGAACGCTCGTCCTTATAATACTCATCGGCAATCCACGGGCCGCGGAGCAGAAGCTCTCCCATTTCCTCGCCGTCCCATTTTACTTCTCCGTTAATGCCTATCACCTTCATCTCAAGTCCTGGCACAATGAGCCCCTGCTTGGAACGAATATCGAGGATTTCCTCTTGATCAAGGTCCGTCTGGTAGCTCTTTAGCCTTGAAACAACGGCAAGGGGAGCGGTTTCTGTCATCCCATACGCATGAAGGAATGGAATGTTGTACTTCGTTTCAAATGCTTTGATCATGCCCCTCGGAGCTGCTGACCCTCCACAGACGATGGATCGCAGGGAAGAAGTATCATATTCACCCTTTTCCAGTTCATTCAGAAGCCCAAGCCAAATCGTCGGGACTCCGGCAGTAAAGGTAACTTTTTCCTTTTCAATCAGTTCAGCCAAGAGCTTCGGGGTAAACAGGGGACCAGGCAACACTTGCGTCGAGCCGAACCATGTGGCAGCGAAAGGCAGTCCCCATGCATTCGCATGAAACATCGGCACGACCGGCAATACGACATCCCTTTCTGATAAGGCGGCCGTATCCGCCAGACCGAAAGCATAGCTGTGCAGGACAATCCCTCTGTGGGAATAGACGACACCCTTTGGTTGACCGGTGGTGGCAGATGTATAGCACATTCCGGCAGGTTCATTTTCGTCGATATCCTTCACGAACTCGAAATTAGGACTTGCTTCACGCAGCAGCTCCTCATAAGAGTAGACGGGCTCCAGTGTCGTTTCCGGAAGTTCATCCTTATCGGTCATGACAATATAAGCTTCTACTGTTTTGAACTGGTCCTTGCTTTTTTCAATGAGGGGCAGTAAATCCTCATCGACCAATAACACCTTGTCTTCCGCATGATTCACAATGTAAGTAATATGTTCAGGAGACAAGCGGATATTGATGGTGTGGATCACCGCTCCCATTCCCGGTGCTGCGAAGTAGGCCTCCAGATGGCGATGATGATTCCACGCGAATGTCCCGACTCTGTCCCCTTTCCCTACACCCAGTTTCTGAAGTGCGCTCGACAGTCTTCGTGTGCGCTCACCGATTTCTTTATACGTAAAACGATGGATTCCTGTTAGTGTCCTTGAAACGACCTGCTTCTTTGGAAAGAATTTTTCGGCTCTCTCCAAGAGCGAACCTACTGTTAATGGAACATTCATCATACAACCATTTCCCCTTCCGCTTCTCTTCATCTATTATTCAACCGTTTCTTGAAGCCAGTCCCTTAACACCTCTTTCGTCTGCTCCCCTTTTTCCGGAGGCGGTGTGACGGCCCCTCGATTATCACTGTACATATTCACATGCCCTTCACCTGTGATAAAATCCTTTTCTTTAAAAGCAGGATACTCGGCAAGCTCCCCAGCTTCGAGAACCGGGGTAAGACAGCAGTCCACTGTCTGCCCGAATTCTGACCATGCCTCCCGTGTTTTACTCTTGAACAAATCGACGAGCTCACGGTAAACGGGATTTCCCGAACCCGGCTTCGAATAATGGGCAGACACCCAGTCTTCCCTGCCAAGGGCCTTACAGAAATTCAGCCAGAATTTCGGCTCCAGGGCCGCGAGTGTGACGTACCCATGATCTTTCGTTTCGTATAAACCGTATGAAATCACGGTGCCGTTTAAAACCTGAACTCCATTGGGGTATCCTCTTTCTTTTTCAATCAGGACATGATTCGTCATCAGGGAAGCCATGCTCTCTGCAAGGGAAACGCAGTGATAGCTTCCTTCCCCTGATATCCCTCTAGCGACAAGTCCGCCAAGGATCCGTTCGCTTGCCGCCAACCCTCCGATATAGTCGGCAAAGGTATGACTCGGATGAACCGGTCTTCCACTCTTATCCTTCAACTGGGCAAGGGCGCCGCTTACACTCATATAATTCAAATCATGACTTCCGAGCTGAGACATCTTCCCCTTGTTCCCGTAGCCGGTAATGGAGCAGTAGATAAGAGCCGGATGGATGTCGCTGACCGCTTCATACCCGAGTCCGAGCTTTTCCATGACGCCGGGACGGAAGCTTTCTACGAGTACATCGGCCTGCCGGATCAGGTCAAGGGCAACCCCTTTCCCTTCCTCCTGTTTCAGATCCAGGACGATGCTTTTTTTACCCCGGTTATGTGCTTTGAACACTAAGCCGTTTCCATTTTGTCTCGCCGGATCTCCTTCCGGGGATTCTACCTTTATCACTTCTGCTCCGAGCTCCGCAAGCCGTAAGGTCGTGAAGGGTCCGGGTATATAGTTAGTAAAGTCGATGACTCTAATACCTTTTAGCATATCGGAACCCTCACACCTCCTCGTTTGGATCTGTTCATTAGAGACGCTCGATGATGGTGGCATTCGCCATTCCATGACCTTCGCACATTGTCTGTAAGCCGTATCGGCCACCCGTTCGTTCAAGCTCACTCATCATGGTCAGCATCAGGCGAGCCCCGCTTGCACCTAGCGGGTGACCGAGAGCGATCGCTCCTCCATTCGGGTTCAGTTTCCCGGGATCCGCACCTGTTTCCTTGAGCCAGGCCATCGGGACGGACGCAAAGGCTTCATTGACCTCGAACACATCGATATCCTCAAGTGCCAGACCTGATTTCTTCAATGCTTTTTCCGTTGCCGGAATCGGCCCTGTCAGCATCAAAGTGGGGTCGGATCCGACGACCACACGGGTATGGACTTTGAAGCGAGGCTTTAATCCGAGCTCCTCTGCCTTTTCACGACTCATCAATAGAAGGACTGCTGCCCCGTCACTGATCTGGCTCGCGTTCCCTGCATGGATGACGCCATCTTCCTTAAAGACCGTTTTCAAACCGGCCAGAACGTCCGGAGTCGTCCCTTCCCTCGGACCCGAATCATCCGTGATCAAGATGGTTTCGCCGTTTTCATCCGTGACCTGTAGCGGCATGATTTCCTTTTTAAAATGACCTTCAGCCTGAGCCTTCAACGCACGACGATGGCTTTCCGCCGAGAATTCATCCAGCTCCCTGCGGGTAAATCCATATTTTTCGGCAATCCGTTCTGCCGATAAGCCCTGGTGGATGACTTCGTAACGACTTTTCAGTTTTGGACTGAACGGCTCGGCATTTCCATAATTGGACCCCATCGGAACTCTGGACATATTCTCCACACCGCCTGCAATCACGACATCCATATCTCCTGCCAGAATCGCCTGGGCGGCGAAATGAACGGCCTGCTGGCTTGATCCGCACTGGCGGTCAATCGTCGTTCCCGGTACCTCAATGGGAAAACCTGCAATCAGGGCAGCCACACGGGCAATATCCCCCGCCTGTTCCCCTGACTGAGACACACAGCCAAGAATGACATCCTCCACGATCCCTGGATCGATCCCGGCTCGCTTCACGACCTCTTCAAGGACCCCTGCCGCAAGATCATCGGGACGGATATCCTTCAATAACCCCTTCCTTCTTCCGACGGGTGTTCTCACACCTTCTACAATGACTACTTCACGCATATACCTCTCCCTTTCTACAATTCAAATATCTATAAACCTAAATTCTTCGCAATGATCGTCTTCATGATTTCATTCGTGCCTGCGTAAATACTCGCGACGGGAATATCGCGGAACCTTCTCGCAATCTCGTATTCTTCCATATATCCGTATCCCCCATGGAGCTGCATGCATTCGGCGGAGATTTTCTTGGCGATATCGGTCAGTTTCCACTTGGCCATGGACACCTTTGTCACGATATCCTCGCCGGCGATATGTTCGGCGATCAACTGATCAAGGAACGATCTGCCCATTTCGATTTCTGTCGCCATTTCCGCAATTTTAAACTGGGTATTCTGGAATTTGCTCACCGGCTTTCCGAACGCTTCCCTGCTTTTCACATATTCGATGGTCTGTTCGAGCATCACTTCCGATGCCGTCTGGGCGGCAATCGCCACCAGCAGACGTTCCTGCTGCAGTTTATCCATCAAATACACGAAGCCTTTCCCCTCTTCCCCGAGCAGGTTTTCTTTCGGGACGCGACAGTCTTCAAAGATGAGTTCCGCCGTATCCTGAGAGTGCAGACCCACCTTATTCAGCTTCCTTCCCCGTGAGAAACCGGGTGCATCCCGTTCGATCACAAGAAGGCTGACCCCCTTATGTTTCGGGCTCGCCTTAGGGTCCGTTTTACAGGCAACCACGATGAGATCTGAATGGATTCCATTGGTAATGAACGTCTTCGCACCGTTGACGACATAGTGATCACCGTCAAGGACCGCTGTCGTCTTGATATTCGCCAGATCCGACCCGGTTCCGGGCTCCGTCATGGCAATTGCCGTAATGATTTCCCCCGTCGCACATTTAGGAAGCCAGCGTTTCTTCTGCTCTTCCGTTCCATAGGCTGTAATATAGGGCACTACAATATCATTATGGAGTCCGATTCCGACGAGGCCTGAGCCGACTCTTTCAATCTCTTCATTGATGATGACCGAGAATCCCCAGTCCACTTCACTGCCACCATATTGTTCCTCAATATCCGGACAGAGATAGCCCTGTTCCCCCATCTTCGTCCAGAAGGAACGGGGAATCATCCGATTCTCCTCCCACTGATCATAGTGAGGATACGCTTCTTTTTCTAAGAACTTTCGTAATGACCGTCTGAACATGTCATGATCATCTGATAAGTAAAGATGTTTCATGTTTCCCTCTCCTCTATGAAACTCTATTATTGTTTGACTCCAGCAAGGGACTGTCGGAGTTGATATTTTAATATTTTCCCCGACGCATTCCGTGGCAGGGCCTCTTCCACGAAGATCCTCCTTGGAATCTTGTAGCCTGCGAGCTTCTGACGGCAGAAATCCTTCAGTTCCTGCTCATCGACTTCTGCTCCCTCTTTCGGTACGATGACGGCACAGACGGCTTCTCCCCATGTTTCATCAGGAAGTCCGATGATGGCGGCTTCAAGGACTGAAGGATGCTCATACAGGACTTCCTCGACTTCGATGGAATACACATTTTCACCGCCAGAGATGATCATATCCTTTTTCCGGTCCACTAGGGTGATGTAGCCTTCCTCATCGATGGTGGCGAGATCCCCCGTATACAGCCAGCCGTCCCTCAGCGTCTTTGCCGTTTCCTCAGGCTTTTTATAATATTCCTTCATGATCGACTCACCTTTGATGATGAACTCTCCGACCACACCTGGCGAAATGTCCTTTCCTTCTTCATTGACTACTCTTGCTTCGGTCAGGAAGGCGGCTTTCCCACCCTTACCGAAATGGTTTTTATGTCCCTCGGGATCTAACAGGATTCCGCCGGGTCCCGCTTCCGTCAGCCCGCATAGATTATAAAATTGGTCGGTTTTGAACAATCCGATGCTCTTTCTTACAAGTTCAGGGGCCATTGGTGCCGCACCATATCCACATCGTTTAATCGAAGATAGATCGTAATTGTCGGCATTTGGCACCTGAAGCATAAAGGTATACATGGCAGGTACGCCGAAGAAATGGGTGATCCCATGCTCCTGTATCGCTTCAAGGGTCTTCACTGGATGGAACTCCCGGTGAATGACATGGGTCGCCCCTAGGACAATTCCGGATAGGAGGAACAGGTTGAGTTGGGCGGAATGGAATAATGGAGCCACATGAAGGAAGTTCTCTTTCTCGTTGATTCCCATGCTGATCATCATCGTAAGCCCCACATTGAAGACCCGCTTATGATCGAATAAGGCTCCTTTAGGTCTACCCGTTGTGCCTGATGTATATAAAATTTCCAGATCATCCTCATCACCGACCTGAACGGGCGGTTCCTCTGTATTCTCTGAAAGCACCCGCTGGAATGAATGGTGCCCCACTGTTCCCGGGGTCCCTGTCGTGATGACATGGAGGACTTGGGTTTCTTCCCTGGCAGACGTGACGGTCTCCTCGAATTCTTCGTCACAGAAGACAAGAGCCGCTTCGGACTGGTCGAGAATATAATGAACCTCCGATGACGTCAGGCGGAAATTGACAGGAACGAGGACCGCCCCGACCTTGGCACCTGCTAAGAAAGCAAGCACGAACTGATCGGAATTTTTCATCATCAATGCCATCTTGTCACCTTTTCGGATTCCAAGATGGAGAAGACCATGTGCCAGTTTATTCACTTCTTCATTCAACTGCTTATACGTATAGGTTCTCCCTTCACATACAACCGCCAGCTTCTCCGGCTTCTTCCTCGCATTTTGCGCTACACAAGAACCAATATCCATTCTCCATTTCCCCCTAGTGATATGTTTGAAAACGCATTCATTTTTATTTATGCAATAATTGTGCCAACTTTCAGAAAACAGCGATCATAAGGGGTATCCGGATTCTTTAGCAATCAAGGTGTCCAGAAATTGGACACCTTGATTTGGACAGTTCTGTGCAAGATTGCTCTATACGGTCAGATCATACTTCTTCAGTTTTTCATATAATCCGGAACGGCTGATCCCGAGAAGCCTCGCTGCCTGTGCTTTATTGCCACTCGCCTGACTCAGTGCCTTTTTAATCGCGCCGAGTTCCGCATCTTCTGCCAGGCTGACCGTATTCGTAACCGTCACCTTTGAGACCAAATAATCCGGAAGGTCCTCCACCTGAATATTCCCATGCTCGGCAAACGTCATTCCCCGTTCCAGTACGTTTCGAAGCTCCCTTACATTTCCCGGCCAGTCGTATTGAAGAAGTGCTGTTTTCGCTTTTGCGGATATGCCGGTGATGCTCGTTCCAAGCATGGAATTGAGTTCGATCATCAATTTTCCGGTGAGATGTTCTACATCATGGACACGCTCGCGAAGCGGTGGAATATTCAAGGAAATGACGTTCAGCCTGTAATAGAGATCCTCCCGAAATTCCCCTGCCTTCACCATTTCCTCCAAATTCCGATTGGTTGCCGCAATGATGCGCACATCGACCTTGATCCGTTCATTACCCCCGACCCGGTAAAATTCACGCTCCTGCAGAACCCGTAACAGCTTTGCCTGAAGCGAAATCGACATATCGCCGATTTCATCGAGAAACAGCGTCCCCCCATTGGCAAGGTCGAATTTCCCGACTTTCCCCCGCTGCTTCGCTCCTGTAAACGCCCCTTCTTCATATCCGAAGAACTCCGACTCCAGTAAATCCTCCGGGATCGCTGCACAATTCACGATGACAAATTTGCCGTCGCTCCGGGCGCTGCTGTTATGGATGGCGTGGGCGAATAATTCCTTCCCGGTCCCGCTTTCTCCCCTCACCAGCACAGTCGACCTGCCCTTCGCTGCTTTGGCGGCACTTTTCTTTAATTTATCCATATAAGGATATTCACTGAGGATATGATCCCAGGTGAATCTGGCGGCTTCGGATTTTTGCAGCTGGCCTTGATAAAAGCTTGCCTTGTTTTCAGCCTTTTGCAGCCTCTTGAACAGCTCGCTCACCTCATTCAGCTGCCGGAACATCACCTTCCCGATGGCGCCGATGACCCTGCCATCCTTCATGATCGGAATTCTGTGCACAATATATTTAATGCCTTGCCTTTCGTAAACATCACTGAATTCTGCTGTTTCTGTCTTAAAGACCTTCCGAAGCTTCAACTGTGGGAGCACACTATCCGCCTCGCGATGCAGCACCTCTGTTTTTTCGAGATTGAAAAGCTCAAGCAGCGGCGGACTGACCATCGTGATCACATTTCGTTCATCGGTCATCAAGATGCCATCATACGCATGCTCCAACGTCGTCTCGATGGTCAGTTTCAACTTTTTGACGGTCTGCAGCTCCTCGGCCATCTTTTCAATTTCAGAAACATCCTGGAACAGAACGATTTTCCCTTCCTTATGGTTCACGGTTTCATAGGAGGAAATATGCAGGATGCACTGATAGGTTTCATCATGATGATGTCCAAGGTCTTCTATAGCCAGACTTGGAACTATTTCGCGGAGATGACGTGCATGAATGGAATCGATGGAGCGACCTGTGATCTTCGAAAATGATTCATTGGCATAAATGATCTCCAGTTTATCATCCGTCATCAATACCCCTACACTTGAGTGCATCATGATCGTTTCCAGCTGATCCTTTAACGTATTGGCTGATTTCAATAAAGCCATCACCATTTCCGTTTTGGTCAGTAACCCCATCACTTTGCCCTCCTCATCAAGGACAATCCCCGTTCCCGCCTTGCTCGTTTTCACCATCTCCTCGATTTCGTGATACGGTGTATCCACCCGGATGGTTCGTGTTTCCTTCTTTATGTATGCCTTGATCGGCGTCTCAAGCGGCATCTGGTCAAGCATCATCTGGTACAAACCGCTGCGTGTGAACACTCCCTGGAGGTTACGGTCACCGTCTGTAACCGGCAGGAGGTTCCACTTCTTTTCTTTAATGACCTCAATCGCTTCTTTTAATGTGGTTTCTTCCGTCATCACACAATCGATCGGCGTGACCATATCCCGGAACTGAATCATTCCAATCCCCCTTTTTCCGAAAATTCAATCTGTTATCACCATTATAAAGCTTTATGCATCAAAGGTCACTTCCCCCATTTTCGATTGGTGCCACTAATCATTTCAACTGTCCAACCAGGAGAACCTCACAAAAAAAAGACCAGAGGCTATAATACCTCTGATCCCTCCTTTATTTCGGCTGCATACGGATGGCTCCGTCGAGACGGATCGTCTCCCCGTTCAGCATCGTATTTTCCATAATACTCCCCACCAGCCGGGCATATTCATCAGGGTGTCCCAGCCTCTTAGGGAATGGAACCATTTTCCCAAGAGATTCTACCGCCTCCTCCGGCAGTGATTCAAACATCGGCGTATGAAACAAGCCCGGCGCGATCGTCATCACACGGATCCCGTACGAAGCCAGTTCCCTTGCAATTGGCAGTGTCATTCCGACGACTCCCCCTTTTGAAGCGCTGTAGGCCGCCTGTCCGATCTGTCCTTCAAATGCCGCTACCGATGCCGTATTGATGATGACACCTCTCTCCCCCGACACGTTCGGTTCATTCTTCGCCATGTGTTCCGAAGCTAACCGGATCACATTGAACGTACCGATCAAGTTAATGGAAATCACCTTCGAAAACATATCGAGAGAATGAACCCCCTTTCTGGAAAGAAGCTTGGAGGCAATGCCGATGCCTGCACAGTTGACGACCGTATTAATCGTACCGAAACACTCCACGGCTTTATGGATGGCGTGGGACACTTCCTCCTCACTCGTGACATCAGTCCTAACAAACAGACTTCGATCTCCAAGCTCTTCAACGAGTGAATGGCCCCTCTCTTCGGATAAATCCAATATCGCTGCTTTCCCGCCCGCTTTGATGATCTGCCTCACTGTCGCTTCCCCTAATCCTGACGCCCCACCCGTCACGATGGCGATTGATTCACTGATTTTCATTGGATGTCCTCCCTTTTCATCGATTCACCTGTTCTATTGCAAGAAATGTGCCAGTGTTGATGTGACCATGTTCATGACAGGAGAAGATGTTGAACTGTCCAGAAATAGGACACATTGAACGTCAGTAAGTCATAAAAAAGAGGTCACACATGATCCAAATGGGAAACATGTTCGTTACCTGTATAAGTCCCACACACGTTTCACAAATCATCACATGTGAAATGTGTGGAAAATAAAAAGTTTCTTTGTCCGTTCTGTTACATCTCAACATTTTTTCACTTTTTTTCAAAGAACCTCTATTGTACGGTACGTGATGCTTCATTATGATTTAGTAGGTAAACGAAAACGGAAAGGATGATCCTTATGCTGCCGATTGATCGACAACAACAGATTTTAACCTGGCTCGAAGAAGAAGGTACACTTCGGGTGTCTGATATCAGTTCCCGCCTGGATGTATCGGAAATGACGGTCTACCGTGATCTGAAGCCCTTAATGGAAGCAAATAAAGTCCGAAAGACCTCGAATGGCATTTCAACGATGGAAGCTCACAGCCTCCCAGCTGATACATGTACATATTGCCTGAAACCGGCGACCTCAAGAAGATCGGTCCAACTCATCAAAAAGGATCATGGAATTGAACAGACTTGTTGTCCTCACTGTGGCTTACTGCGTTATGAAGATATCAAGGAGGAAGTCATGCAGATCCTCTGCAGGGATTTCCTGACGGATATGACGATCAGCGGAAAAACGGCCACCTACCTGATTGATGCAGACCTGAACTTGAACTGTTGTCAGCCACAGGTCATCGCTTTTGATTCCAGGAAGCAGGCCGGACAATTCCAAACGGGATTCGGTGGAAAACTACTTAATCTTCAAGACGCCATCACGGCGATTTCCAAAGACATGCAAGGATCGGGCTGCTGCCACGACTAAGAAAAGAGGAAAAGACGATGGAAAAAAAATCATATCAAACGATTTGGAGATGGCATTTTTATGCGGGCCTCATTATTGCCCCGTTTTTATTGATCCTCGCAGTAACGGGATCGATTTATCTCTTCAAGCCCCAGATCGAGCAAAATCTCTATCAAAAATACTACGAAGTCAATCCACAGGGAGAGAAGCTTCCTGCCACTGAACTCATCGATAATGTGAAAACGCTTCACCCTGATGCACAGATCACAAGCTTCCGTCCCGGGGAAAGTGCCGACCGTTCCAGTGAAATCGGCATCAGTACAGAAGAAGGTTCCGCAACAGTCTTCATAAATCCCTACACAGGAAAGTCACTGGGTGAATTGAAGCCAGAGGACCGGATCATGAATAAAGTCGAAGAAATCCACGGGGAGCTGATGGCGGGGACGATCGGAGACCGAATCGTCGAGCTAGTTGCCTGCTGGGCCGTCGTCCTGATTGTCACGGGATTATTCCTATGGTTCCCGCGTAAAAAAGACAAGCTGTCAGGCGTGTTCCTTCCCCGCTTCAATAAAGGAAAGAAAATCTTCAGAAGGGATCTTCACGCAGTACCGGCTTTCTGGGTCACAGCGGGGATGCTGTTCCTGATCATGACTGGACTGCCCTGGTCCGGATTCTGGGGAACCAATTTCCAGAATCTCATGACGAACGCAGGGGCCGGCTATCCTCCATCCATCTGGAGTGGGGAAGCTCCACAGTCCGTCGTCAAAACAAAGGAAATCGCCGACGTCCCCTGGGCAGCGGAAAACCTGGAAGTACCAGTATCAGCACTTGAAGGGTATACGCCTTTATCACTGAATGATGTCGTCCAGATCGCCGAAAGAGAAGGCATCGACCCGAGCTATAAAGTATACATCCCACAGGATGAAAACGGGGTCTATACATTATCCGCATTCCCGGCCAAGGCACAGAATGAAGTCACGATGCATCTTGATCAATATACAGGTGCAGTCCTTGCTGATTACCGTTTCGACAACTATGGAATTGGCGGCAAAATCGTAGCCATGGGGATCACCCTCCATACGGGCACACAATTCGGCTTCATCAATCAGCTGATCAGCCTGCTCATCTGCCTTGGCATCATGCTTGTCGCAGTCAGCGGATTCTATCTATGGCTGAAACGGAAACCGAAAAAAGAAATGGGTGCACCGAAATCACCAGGTATCCTGAAAATGAAGTACTTCCTGCTTGTCATGATCGCACTCGGGATCCTGTTCCCACTTGTCGGGGCTTCCTTGATTATCGTTCTGCTTCTTGACCGGCTATTGATCAAAAAAATCCCTGCCACGAAAAAATTCTTCGGTGCGGCATAAGAAAGGACGATGTAATATGAAAACAACCTTTAAATATTTGAGTATCCTTTTCTTGTGCACGCTACTAGGTGCCTGTGCCCCGAAGGAAGATGCAGCGGAATTGTACCATCAGGAATCACCTCTTCAGGCGGATATTACGATGCCTGACGATTTCTCCGGCAGCGACCCGATCAAGGTTGAACTCACACAGGACAAGAAAATCGTGAAGGATGCCGATTTCGTACATGTGGAAATCTGGAAGAACGACGGAACGTTCCACGCTGGAATGGAAGAAGCCGAGAATGCTGGAGATGGTGTTTACACGTTTCATAAGGAACTGAAGGAAGATGGGCTCTATTACATCAAAGTCCACGCAGGAAACAACGGCTCCACGATCATGCCGACTAAGCCCTTTGCCGTCGGAGAATTATCCAAATCAGACGTCGAAGCCTTGAATGACCAGGCTCCCGTTGAGAGTGGAGATCACAGTCAGCATCATTAACATTTCAAGATCGAAAGCCTCTGCTTTCGATCTTTTTTTTGCAGAATAGCAGATTCCAAATTTGCTATAATGGTCATAAAAGGGGATGTTGATTCTATGATTATCCGAGAAACCGAAGACTCCTTCCTTATGATCAAACAACACGACCACGCCTATGTATCCGGCGAAACGATCAAACATTTCAATAAGAATCTCTTAAAATCCGATGACCTCTTCGATGATTTCGTGTACGCTGCCCACCAGCATGACCGGAGCTGGATCGGACTCGACGACACGCCAATCTGGAACGACGGGAAGCAGATCCCCTTCACCTTTTCAGACTACCCACTCCTCCCAAAACTTGCATTCTATAAAATGGGGGTGGATGAGGTCGAGAAGGTCAACCTCTATGCGGCACTCCTATGCAGCCTGCATTTCTGTTCTTTCTTCGCAAAGTCAAAGGATCCGGACTGCCTGCGCTTTCTACAGGACGAAGCAAGAAGGCAGCATGAAATCCGAAATCAGCTGACAAAGCTTGATGAAGAACTGCTCACCCAGCACTTCCAGTTGCTTCAACTGTCCGATAATCTATCACTCTACTTTTGCCTGAATGAACCGGGAGTGGAGAAAGAGTACGAGCATCCGTGGTTTAAAGATGGCTTTAAGAACACCGGGAATTTTCATCCGAGGAATCAACTTCTTCTGTCCAGATGGGTGAATGAACATGAAGTGACGTTCGATGTCTATCCTTTTGAAACAGATTTCCACGTAACGCTGCCTTATAAAAAAGTGGACAAGATGGCGATCCGGAAGGTGGGCATCGCAGAGGCTTATGGGGAGAGTCGGTTGGAGATACATTCAATTTTCATCAGAAAGTAAAGAAGACCCTGCGATCAGGGTCTTCACTCGTTATCAAGAAGAAACCGATGCCTTCACCTCGACTTCCTGCATCACTTCCCTCTTCGCTTCCAATGCTTTCATGATCAGATGATACATGACAGTGCCTGTCATCCCGAGGACCAACAGAATGCCTCCCATCACAACCGGACTCACCCATTCCCCTACTATGATGAGCAGGGATGCAATGATCATAGCGCCATAAAAGGTGAGGCTGTAAAAAGCCATATACGTACTGCGGGCGTTGGACGGCGCCAGGTCCCCGATCATCGCCTGCTTGATCGGCACATACATGAGTTCCCCGAACGTCCCTACAAAGCCCAGGATAAAAAGGAATAAAATATTATTCGTGAAAGCAAAGGCGCTGAAACAAACGGAAAAGATGAACATCCCCGTCACAAGCGTGCGGCGGTCACTCCATTTTTTGAACAAAAATAGTACAACGGCTGATAAGAGTACGACGATCATCGTATTTTCCGTCCGCAGGAATCCAAGCATCCTCGTACCGTCAAGCGTGAAGTCAAAGCCTAAGAGGGAAGTATGCTGCTCGGGAATATCCCTCTCTAGACGGATACCGACGTAATTGGTCAGGGATTGTTCCAAGGTGAGAATGAAAACGGCCCCGAGGATATACATCATGAATAATTTATCTTTCCATACGGTTGAATAGCTTTGAACCATCTTGTTGGATGAAGAAGTGTTTTCAGTGGTGGCAGGTTCAGGTGTGTAGGTTTCTGAAATGAAGAAGATGGTGATCAGGACGGACAGAAGTGTGATTCCTGTGATCCCAAGGAATAACTCAAACAGATAGGCTTTAAATAGAAACGCTCCGACGATGCCTCCGATGGCGGTGGCAAGATTTCCGAGCCAGTAGCTGATGGTGAAGACGAGCTTTCGTGAATCCGAATCCGTCACATCGATGATCATCGCCTGTGCCGCAGGCTGGAACATCCCGCCTGCAAACATATTAAGGACGAAGAACGCCGCTGTGACATATGGCAAATCGAACCACGGTGAATTGCTCAGGGATATGAAGAAGTACGTCACCATGATGCCGAGTTCAGCCAAAATCATGATCTTCCGGCGACCGATCTTGTCGGATATATGTCCGCCAATAAATCCGCCGATGATTCCGCTGATGACGATCAGGACCAGGATGATCCCGGTTTGGGTGGCGCCGATCTTCTGGGCGAAATAGATGGCCATGAACGGAATGACGGCCATGGAGACAAGTCCACCAAGGAACTGCATGGCAAGCCTCAACTTCAGGTTCGGATGAATATCACGTATTCTCATTGGGATCCCCACCCTTCCGTCACAGGACCGAATAACCGCAGGGCCTGTATTTTCATATTGTTCCAGATCAGATTCGTATGGTCATCAACGAAGGTCAATCGTAACCCATTTATAAGGGATATGTAGGATTGGGCAATCAACACCGGTGACCCTTCATAGAAGTCCCCCTCCTTCTGTCCTCTTTCAATGACAGGATAAATGCGTTCTGCAAAGACATCGACAAAGGCACTCAACTCTGTAAACAGCACAGGATATCGGTCCGGCCTCGCCAGTACCTGCTGGGAGAGGCGCAGGAAATCCTTATTTCTTGCAAACACATCCAGCTGGCAGTCGATCATGCTCTTCACCATCTCCTTCGGGCTCCCGCTGTACCGTTCCTCGATCTCACTAAAGTACGGCTTGATTTCCTCCAAGGGCTCTAGGATCGCTGCTTCAAAGAGCACTTCCTTTGTGGCAAAATACGTAAACACGGATCCGAAGCTGACACCTGCTTCCTTGGCAATGGCCGAGATGGTCGTTTCGGCAAATCCGTTTTCGCTGTATGTTTTAACAGCCGCTCCTAAGATTGCCGCTCTCTTTTTCATCATTTTTTCCTCTCGTGACATGATGCTCCCCTCCTTTTCCAAAAATGATTGATTAATCAATCTTTATTTTACTGTTAGATATTTCCAAGGTCAACGATTATTTTTCGACAAAAAAGGCTGCCTCCTGATTTGTGCATAAACCAGAAAGCAACCCTTTTTCATTCATCAAACGCCCCGTTCATCCGGACCAGAAGTTCACCGAACAGTTTCTTCTCCTCATCGGACCAGCCTTCGAGCAGTCCCTCATACCACTCGAGCCTCATGCGGCTGTCGACGGCAAGCTTTTCCTTCCCAAGCTCCGTCAGATCGAATAAGCTTACCCGCCCGTCACTTGGATCGGAGAACCTCTGAATGAGTTCCTTCGATTCAAGGGCGGCTGCTTGTCTTGACAACGTCGAAATATCGAGTTTGAACGCTTCTGCCAGCTCCTTCAATCGTGATGGCCCATATTCATCGAGCTGCCTCATCAACAGATAGGCAGACCGCTCTAATATCCCGATTTTCCGCTCGGACTGATCGCGGAAGACCGCCTTTCTGATGAGACTGGTCAATTCATACTCGATCCGTTTGATCTCCTTAGACATAGAGATCCCTCCTTTTCATTGACAACGTTCTAAGTACTTGTATAATACAAGTATATAGTTGTATCATACAATTACTGTCGGAAAATGTAAAGCGTTTTCATTGAAAGGTGGGGAAAATAGGTCCTCTTCTTACGAAAGACCTGTACTATGAAATTCATTCGAATACTCATTCAAATCGGCATTCTATATGCCTTTTCCTTTATAGGCAGTGTCATTGAGAAGCTCTTTCATCTCCCAATACCCGGAAGCATCATTGGACTGATTCTGCTTTTAACTCTCTTATCGCTAAAAATCGTCCCTGTGATCATCGTGGAGGATGGAGCAAGCTTTCTCCTTGCCATCCTGCCGTTATTATTCATCCCGGCCATGACGGGGGTTATGAACTACCCGTCTCTTCTATCCGGGAGCGGGGCCGTGCTCTTTCTCATTGTAGTAATAAGCACCGTTGTGACTATGGTTGTATCCGGTTTTGCCAGTCAGCACTTAGAGAAACGATCTGAAAGAAGGGAACATTCATGCAACAAACACTTGTCGCAATCATGATCATCGCCCTCACCGCACTCCTTTATTTTGCCATGGTGAAGGTCTATCAGCGATTCTCCTACCCGTTGCTGATCCCTGTCCTGACCACAACGATCGTGATTGTCGGACTTTTGGTCAGCATGCATATTCCATATCATGATTATATGATAGGCGGTCAGTGGATCCATTCCCTGCTCGGCCCGGCAGTCGTCGCCCTTGCTTACCCTTTGTATAAGCAGCGGACGATCCTGATGAAGTATCGCTTCCCGATCATCGGCGGCGTTTTCGCAGGTCTCTTGACGGGAATGGTAAGCGGACTACTGTTTGCCCGTGTACTTGGGATAGACCATGACCTTATTCTGTCCATTGTGCCAAAGTCCATCACCACGCCCGTCGCCATTCAAATTGCAGCGGGTCTTGGTGGCATCCCTTCCATGACCGTGATCTTCGTAATGATTGCAGGCTTCTCCGGCGTCATTCTGGGGCCGCTGGTCTTGAAGATTGGCCGCATTCACAGCTCACTCGGGCGTGGCATTGCCCTCGGCAGCGCATCACATGCCCTTGGCACCTCCAAAGCGATGGAGTACGGGGAACTGACGGTCTCAATGAGTTCAGTTTCCATGACGTTGAGCGCCCTTCTGGGTTCGATGGTAGGTCCGATTGTGGTGTGGGTATTTCATGTTTGAGGATGATGTCAAACCCGCAAAGATTTTTCGACAAGCGCGATCAATTATCCGAAATGAGGATTAATAATTGAATATCAAATATGTAGGGAAATAACGATCCAATCAGACAAAAAGACCCATTCACACCGGGTCTTTTTGTCTTTTTTGCGTTTACGGTATAACCGTAACGAACAGAATGATACCAAGTAACTAACATCGAAAGGAACAACGATATGTCCAAAAACAAAATTGGCTATTCCCTTTTAATCATCATGATCTTAGTATTCATTCTGTCGTATTTCGCCATCAACCCGATCGGGGGAAAAAACCGGGATAATGACGTCCATTCCCTGATTTCCAATATGACCCTCGATGAAAAAATTGGACAGATGCTCGTAGCAGGAGTCAATGGCACCCAAATGGATGAACCTACGAAGAATCTGATACAGAAGCACAAAGTCGGGGGATTCATCTTCTTCTCGGATCATTTGACGAGCCCGGAGCAAACGGTCCGATTTTTGAACCAGCTGAAAGAAGCAAACACCGATAACCCTCTTCCCATGCTCTTAAGCGTCGACCAGGAAGGAGGAAATGTGACAAGATTGCCCGGAAGGATTTCCAACTTCCCTACCAATCAAAAGATTGGAAACGCGAACGATCCCGACATCTCCTATGAAGTCGGTACCCTTCTCGGTCAAGAGCTGAAAGAGTTTGGTTTCAACCTGGACTTCGCGCCTGTACTCGACGTAAACAGTAACCCGAACAATCCGATCATCGGCGACCGGTCTTTCAGTGCTGATCCGGATATCGTCAGCGAATTAGGGATCCAGACAATGAAAGGAATTCAGTCTCAGGGAGTTATTTCAACGATTAAGCACTTTCCTGGTCACGGGGACACTTCCGTCGATTCCCATCTTGCACTCCCGGTTGTCAACAAGAGTCTCCAAGAACTAGAGGACATGGAGTTAATTCCATTCAAGCGTGCCATTGATGATGGTGCAGACCTCATCATGGTGGCTCATATCCTGCTCCCAAGACTCGATGACACCTATCCGTCGTCATTATCGGAGAAAATCGTGACAGATCTTCTACGCAACAAACTGAAGTACAAAGGCGTTGTCATCACCGATGATATGACCATGAAAGCCGTAGCGGACAACTTTGGTATGGGTGAATCGGCGGTACAAGCCGTCAAAGCCGGCAGCGACCTTGTCCTCATCGCCCATGATGCTCAAAAGGCAGTGACGGCCATGGAAGCTCTGAAATCAGCCGTCCAAAATGGTGATATTTCAGAGGAGCGAATTAATGAAAGTGTAAAAAGAATTATTCAATTAAAACAATCATACAGCCTGGAAGATACCCATACAGGCGAGGTCGAACTGAGGGAAATAAACCACTCTATCGACGCAGTCAACTCAAGAATCCAAAGATAAATCAAAAAGGGCCGACCCATCACATCGATAATCGATGTGATGGTCAGCCCCCTATCTACTTCAAACAAGAAAAGGATTCACCGATCACTTACTAAAGTCTTATTACATCTAATAATTTTTTACACACTCTTTATTTCTACTCACTCTCACAACTACTACTTCTCTATCCAAAGTTTCATTATTATTACTATCTTTTAGTTCTACATAAAAGTAATATAATCCTCGACGATTAAACGTGGCGACAATATTTGCACAAGAGTTTAACGTTACAGGCTCAAATACATGAATACCGACACTATTAAATTCAATCGGAAACCCATTACCGAATGAAAATTCAATATCATCCCTTTGATCCTTGTCCCCTAAAGTCACTTGAACATATGTTGGCACTTCGACTTCTTCCGTTGACAAAGCACAAACCTGAAGAGGCTGCTGCTGCCCAACAGTCGTGAAAGACGGTGCTCCTACTAACTTTACAGCATAAGGCATACTATTCACCTCCTTTGCTAGAGGATGCTTTAGTATATGACCGTAGTGACTTCATTGCTTAGATGCATAACCATTATGATAAAAAAAAGATAGAGGTACCCACTATCATTCTGGGTTCCTCTATCTTTTTAATTGGAAGAAGTAGTCTAACTTCCTACCAATTCAGGTCTCTTCCTTACTAATCACAACATCGCTCTTTCAAAAATGATCTCATAATCCGTCGGTTTTCCGTGGCCGTTGTACTTAAGGGGCAGCACCTGGACCAACCGCCATCCGTCAGCGGCATACTCCTCGATGATCTCCCTGTGCTTCGGCTCGGTGAAAAATCCTCCCAGACTGGTTTGGACGTATGCGTATTCGTACATGACAGCACCTCCATGGGGTTTTCTTACTTTACTGATTTATGGTACTGAAGGTTTCAACTTCTTCATTGGAACAGACAAGCTCCAGCATCTTTTCTACTGCCCTTACAACCACCAGTGGCTCATCTCTTTGAATATAATGGGCACTATTCTTCGCAAGCACAAATTCTCCCTTGGAAGAAATCACGGCCAACTCCCTCTGCATGTCATTCCACAATTGCTGAGATGCCTTCGAATAGTGATCTTTATTACCTGCTGAAAGCACCGTGACCGGCATGCTTAAAGTCTTCTTATATTCTTTTAGCTGCCCCAGGCTTTCCATAAATTCTTCGTAATTGCCTTCACGGACAAATTGCTTGCGATAGGCTTCTTGGAAATCTTTCGGCATCGCAGGAAGGAAGTGTTCCCTATAATCCACCGGTGTCGAGTCCACCAGCACCAAGCCCGCGACCTCTTCAGGATATTCATGGGCATATACACTCACATTGACTCCCCCGAAAGAGTGCCCGACAAATAAATAAGGTGGCTTGATGTCCAGGCATCTCAGCAGTTCCTTCAGCTCTTTTACCATCTCGCGGCTCGTTCTCCGATTCGGACTCTTCTCGCTCTTCCCAAGTCCTGCACGGTCGTATACTAGTACTTCTGTTATTTCTGATAAATCCTCGACAACTGAATCCCATGCTTTTGAATAATCCCCGTAGCCGGCATCCATAACCACCGTGGGTTTACTGTTTTTCTCTCCTATTAATTTAGAGAATAGTTTAAAGCCGCTAACCTGCACATACCATTCTTTAGTCATTACCTTAAGCCCTCTCTTTACTCTTCAAACTTTTTATATTCTGAAAGTATACATCTGGAGATGACCAATCTTTATAAAGAAGAGGGATTTCAGTGCTCTCTTCGTGTTGAATGGACAGAAGGTGCGCTAGATAATGAATCATTGCATCAATGTCCTCCCTTGTCCCAATGGGGCCGTGTCCCGGAATGACCGTTTCAATATCCAGCTCCTTTATTTCTTGTAAAATATCTATCCAACTAATTGGGTCGGTTTCATCAAAGAATGTCGGATGACACTGAACAAATACCAAATCCCCCGTGAAAATCACTTTCTCTTCCGGAAGGTAAAGCATGCTATCGCAGAAGGAGTGCCCCCCTCCCAATGTAAATAGTTTCGCCCTTCGGTCTGTTCCCTGTAATATCTTCTCTTCCTTAAATGTTTCATTGGGCAGAGTCAACTCCAGATCCGGCAACGACTGTTTCATTTCATATAAAAAGCTCACTTGATCTAGAAGGGTTGATTCCCCGGATTCATTAAGCTGTTTTTCAAGAGATGCGATATATTGAGTAAGTCCGTCGATGTCCACTTTCTGTTTCTCAATTCTGGGAGGATGAATTTCTTTCATTTTTTCTAAGGTCTTCTCGCTTGAGAGGATGGAAATGTCCTTAAAGGATTGATTGCCCCGGATGTGATCTCCGTGATAATGGCTATTTACGACGTACATGACACTCTGATTCGTGATTCTTTCAGCAGCTTCCCTCAACTCTTTCGATGCTTGTTGCGTGTTAAATGTATCAAACACGATTACTCCATCACCTAAATCTACAAATCCTGCATTGGCAACTGCCCCGCCTCCAGGTTTTGATATGGCAGCATAGATACCTTCTCTGACTTCATTGAGTGTAAAGTGATTATTATGAAACTCAATTTTCATCCTCTTCCCCCTTATGAAAAGATGTTGCTACTCGTTTTTTCTATCCATTACTTCAGTTTGCACCCGCTCAATCTCCCCGATCTTCCATTCTATGATTTCACGAATCCCCTGTTCTGACAGATATCCTTCAAAATACTTCTCCACTTCCCATGCAAGCATCATCGTCAAATGGTCTATGTATAGATAGCCCAGATCACTCGAAAAATCGTCATCATCCAGAATGATTCCGCACTCCCTCATGCATTGCAGATAGAATTCAGGGACGAACGTAATCAACTCATCTTCGTATACATCCTGCATCAGGATCGTCACGTCTCTTAAAGGAGAGCCGATCGCTGCCCATTCCCAGTCAATGAACCAGATCTCGTCATCCATATAGAACATATTTTCCAGATGAGGGTCTCCGTGAGTGATGACGGGGGGACATTTTGTTTGATAATGAGGGATATCCAATCGCTCATAGGCATCCAAAATGGTTCTCTCCCATCCTGGACTGGTCCACGATTTTCTTGAGCATAGTTTACCTAATTGATCTAAGCACCAATCCCGCCATTCCGAACTTAATTGATGAACAGGAAGCTTGGTTTGTACGGGATTCATGCAATGAAGAGAAGTTAATCTCGTTAAAACATCACCTATCGATCTCCTTTTTTCATCTGAAGACTGTGTCTGAAATCCTGTTTTTATGGGAGACCCCAAATCCCACATCAACATCGCTTGTGGCGGATCATCCCATATACGGACGACTCTACTGAATGGATTCACTATGTCAGCTATTTTTCTATGAATCTCTACTTCCTGATTTCGTTCATTCGCAAATTCCTTGTAGATGTATTGGACTCTTTTCTTTTCACTTAAAGCATCGATTCTAGAAATATTCCCCGCGTGAGCACCACCGATTGTTTCCATGCTCAGAAGCTCTACGTCCATATCCCTCAACCTGCGGACCATATGATTCACCTGCCCACCTCCTTTTCACACCCTTATAATGTCATTATTTCAAATTAATGGTACGAACACAAATAAAGACGGCCCCCACTCGAGCCGCCTACTGTCCTTCACTGTTCTGTTTATCTAACTTACTATTAATCTCATGCAAAAGGTATAACCCTCTCACCAGACAACCCGTGATGATCCCAAAACCGATGGCAAGGCCGAATACGTGTAATGGGGTCAATAAGAATCCGATGATGGAGGCTGTGATAATTAGAAATATTAAAAACAAACCTTTCCCTCCAACTACTTCATCGCTTCCTTCATTTTTTCATAATAAGCTTTCCAGTCTTTTTCTCCATTCTCAATAAGCATGTGCTTAACCGGCAAGTCCTCAAGAATCCCTATCTCCAGATCCCTTCGCATCTCAAGAAACTCCACTAGCCCTTGGTAACCCTCGAGCCCATTCGCTTTTCCGTAACCTTGCTTCACATGATAATCCGTGAAGAACTGACGCCACTCCTGACTGCGATCCTCATATACATGATGGAACGATCGATCTACGTCCTCCTGGTAAAGATAGATCAGCAGGGGATTTAGAGGTGCGATCAACTCACTGATTTTCTTTAATTGGTCTGCAAGTCTCTTTGGCTCTGCATTATGCATAGCGATGTACTTAGTAAATTGATTTTGCACGAAACAACACTCAAATATGTACACTTCCTCTTCGAATTCCGTCTGCTCCACGAATTCCTTCCAATAGTGATACGAAACGTCTTCAAACGTGTCGAGATCCAATTCGTAGACATCATAAGAAGCCAATTCATCGACAAGAGCAGCATCCACATTTGAAAGCTGACGATATGGAATAAAATAGTGGTTGCCTTTCTTTTCAGCAACCTCCCCGATTGTCTTCCGATGTTCAGAGAATGCCTCCAGTATGTCGTTGAACTGATTTTCATCTAAACAAGCTGTCGATTCATAATCAGCAGGATGACGACTGTCTCCTTCTTGAAAGAGCTTAGCCGTGATGCCTTCACTCTCTAAATATTCTTTAATGAAATGAGCCGTGGTCGACTTACCTGATCCCGGTATCCCCTCGACGATAATTAGATTCGTTTTCAATAATGTCACCCCTTTTCCTTCATTTCCTGAAGCATTTCCACAATGCGTTCATTTGTCTTATTTATTTTCCTCAATTGAACTTCAATGGAGAAAACGGTGATGACCAGGGCCATTCCAATCAAAATCATGTTGCAAATCTCCTTAATACTTGATTATTTATATAAATGATACCCATTCTTTTATAAGTCCTATCAACATAACAAGGGCTACTGCCAGATAAGCATACCCCGGCTTCCGGTCCCCCTCATTTTCTATCCTCTTTTCTATCCCGAATAGCAGAAACATCAAGGCTAAGCATGTTAAAATGCTACTACTTGAAAAGTCCAGATTCCCAATAAAAAAGTGATAGACTCCAGCACCACATGCTAAAAAAGCAATGAGAACATTCACCCTTTTCAATACGTACAATCTAATCCCTCCCGTCACTCCCTTATTTTACCACTAACAGATCATTTCTTGGCACGGCTCATGAAATTTCATCCATAAAAAATACCCTGCGAACCTCCACAGGGCATTTCAATTGATTCACTTAGCTATACGCAACTTCTTTATCCCTCAAACCCAACGCCTTCGCAGTCGACGTATGGATTTCCTTGAAGAGCTCAGGATTTTCTCCCAAAGCCACTCCATAGGAAGGAATCATTTCCTTGATCTTCGGCTCCCACTCTTTCATGTGCTGAGGGAAGCATTTATCCAATACTTCAAGCATGACGTGAACGGCAGTGGAGGCACCCGGAGATGCGCCTAATAGGGCAGCGACGGATCCATCAGCGGCACTTACCACTTCTGTACCGAACTGAAGGGTTCCTTTACCTGCATCTGTGTCTTTGATGACCTGAACACGCTGACCGGCTACGACGATATCCCAGTCCTCGCTCTTCGCGTTTGGAATGAATTCGCGTAATTCTTCCATGCGTTTTTCATTGGACAGAAGAACCTGCTGAATCAGATACTTGGTTAATCCCATTTCCTTCACACCCGCTGCAAGCATCGTGAAGAGATTATTCGGTTTCACGGATGTGATCAGATCCATATTCGAACCTGTTTTCAGGAACTTCGGTGAGAATCCGGCAAATGGTCCGAACAGAAGTGATTTTTTATTATCAATGTAACGGGTGTCAAGATGCGGAACCGACATCGGAGGAGCTCCGACCTTTGCTTTTCCGTACACTTTCCCGTGATGCTTTTCGATGACTTCAGGATTGTTGCATACCATGAAGAGGCCGGAAACCGGGAATCCACCGATTTGCTTGGACTCAGGGATGCCGGTCTTCTGAAGCAATGGAAGGCTTCCGCCACCGCCTCCGATGAAGACGAACTTCGCCGTATGATATTCCATCTTAATGCCGTCGATATCATGGACCTTCACTTCCCATGAACCGTCAGATTTGCGTTTGATATCTTCCACACTGTGATTGTAGTTGATTTCCACGCCTTTATCACTCAGGTGGTCGAACAACTTGCGGGTCAATGCCCCGAAGTTGACGTCGGTCCCTGAATCGATCTTCGTCGCTGCGATCGGTTCATCCGATTCACGGCCATCCATGATCAGAGGAATCCATTCCTTCAATTTCTCCGGATTATCGGAGAATTCCATGCCTTCGAAGAGAGGGCTCGCTGACAGCGCTTCCAAACGTTTTTTCAGAAATTCCACATTTTCTTCACCTTGAACCATGCTCATATGCGGGATCGGCATGATGAAGTCCTGTGGTTTACCAATGAAATTGCGGTTGACGAGATAAGACCAGAATTGTCTTGACAGTTGGAACTGTTCATTGACCTTGATTGCTTTCGAAATGTCTATAGATCCATCAGGCTTTTCGGACGTATAGTTGAGCTCGCATAGTGCAGAATGTCCGGTTCCGGCATTATTCCATTCGTTTGAGCTTTCTTCCCCTGGCTTCGCGAGCTTTTCAAACACTGTGATTTCCCATTCCGGCGCCAACTCTTTCAGGATCACCCCTAAAGTCGCACTCATGACACCAGCACCAATTAAGATAACATCTGTTTTCTTCTGTAAGCTGCTCATTATAACCTTCCTCATCCACTATATTTGCAGGCGCTTCCAATCCAGCACCTTCATGTGTCAAAAAAAATCATACCATCTTCTATTATAATGATTCATAGGGTAAAATATCTAGTATTATCTGATTATTATAAACTATTTTACGAAAAAACAAAAGCGCAAATAGTGTCAAGAACACTTGGTGATAAAGGTTTATTAGAACCTTTTCCCCTCTGAACCCAAGCGCCCCAATGGTAAATCCGACTAAATCAGTAGAGATCCATTATTAGTTTTCCAGAAAAATATTTTTCGTGAATAGGTCCGACGTTAATTTCGATAATTCTGTCTATTTATTATTCGTCCACGAGCTAAATAGGGTGAAAATCTTCCACTACAAATTTCTCGGCTACTAGACTAACAAAACATCCCTTTTTTAAAGGAAGCCCGCTCTATCCATCAGAGCGGGCTTCTATTAATCTACTTCTCTCTCTTCGCTCGGAACGGCCACCAGACCCCGTTGCCGAATGATACCGTCATAGCCGGGATCAGTAACGGCAGGACGATCAGCCCGTACAGGAGCAGCCCTGTGATGACAATCGTCGCAATCTGTACAAGACTCAGAACCCCCGATGGCACCATGGCCCCGAATGTTCCTGCAAGGATGATGGCCGCGGTGATGATGACCGTCCCCATCTTCGCCATGGAAGCTTTGATGGCGTCTGTCACCGTCATGCCTTCTGCGGATTGTTCACGGAAACGGTCCATGAGGAAGATCGAGTAGTCTACCCCAAGAGCCACCAGCATGACAAATCCGAAGAACGGAACGGCCCAGCTGATGCCGTCATATCCTAGTCCCTCCACGAAGATCCACTCGGCCACGGCTACAGATGTGAAGTACGTCAGTAGCAGGGATCCGATCATATAGATCGGCATGATGAAGGAACGGAAAAGAATCGCCAGGACTACAAACAGACTGATAAGCATGATGGTCACGGTCTGGGTGAAGTCACTCGTTGAGATATCACTCAGGTCGCGGTTGATGCTTGACACCCCACCGATGGCAACTTCGGTATCTTCAAGTGGTGTATCCTTGATGACGCGTTCTGTCGTTTCATTGATGCGATCAACCGTATCAATGGCTTCTGGTGAGTAAGGATTATCTTTCAGGATGACTTCAATCTTCATACCTTTTTGATCCCCGAAAGAATACCGGTCGATCACCTGGGCAAAGTCTTTATTATCCAGGGTACCCGGTGGGAGATACAAGCCCGTATCCCGTATCGTCTGACTGTCACTCATCCCCTGAAGCTGATCACCGGCCTGTTTCAATCCGCCTGTGATTTGATTCAGACCGTCCAGTGGATTCGGCGCACCTGGTTGCGGAGCTTGACCTTGCCCGGCCATGGCAGCCTGCTGGCTCAATCCTTTTACTGCCTGATCAAGACCATCTGCTGCTCCATTCACACCTTCTGCAATCTTTCCAAGCTGGTAGTCCGCATTGAACTCTTCAATTGCATCTCCGGCAGGCCGCGTAATGGAACGTACACTCTTGACCCCGTCGACTTTCGCAAGCTCACGGCTCAGCTTTTCCACATAAGGGATCGTGTCCTCTGTCACTAGCTTCTCTTCACTTGAAAGCAGGACCTGCACAGGAAGGGAATCCCCCTGCCCGAAACCTTCTTCAATCGCGTGAAGACCTTTGACTGAATCATAGCTGTCCCCGATTTCATCCACCGTGTTGAAGGAAAGGGCATCGTCATACGTGAACAACAATGGAACGGTGATCATCGCCACTACTGCCATGGACAGCAGGGGACGGTTGACGGAAAGCTTGCCCATCCATGCCCAAAGCTTACTGTCATTGTGGGAAACGGATTTCTTTGATGGCCAGAATAGCTTTTCCTTTAATGTGGCCATGAAGAACGGCATGACCGTGCTCAACACAAGAAGCAGCACCGCAATCCCGACTGCCACGGCCACGGCTGATTTAAAGATCGGGAAATCGGCAAAGCCGATGGCGAAGAATCCGATGAACACGGCGAGCCCGCTTATGTAAAGCGTACGTCCCGCGGTTTTATACGTGCGGATGATTGCCTCATTAATGGGCTGGCCCGCTCCGAGTTCCTCCTTGAAACGGCTCAACAGCAGGATGCAATAATCCGTCCCGATCCCGAACAGGATGGCGACCAGGAATATTTGTGTGTAGTTCGATACGGGAAACCCAAACCAATCGATGAAAAAGGCCACAATTGATTGACTCAGCAAATACGTGATCCCTACCGCTACAAGGGGGATAAGGGGTGTCACGATGGAACGGAACACGGCAAGCAAGAGGGCAAAGATCAGTACTACGGTAATGATTTCTGTCCGTTTCAATCCTTCCTGTGCGCTCAGGTTTACATCGTTATTGATGATAGCTTCCCCCGTCAAGTAAACAGATGACTGTCCTTTAAGAATGTCTGATTTTATGGAGTCAGCCAGTTCTACGACTTCTTCTTGTGATCCATCGACTGTTATGGGTACGAGGACCGTTTTTTGATCTTTTGAGACGAGCTGGTTTTCGAGTTCCTCGCTTTCAAACGGATCGAGGACCGAACTGACAGGATCTCCGAGCTTCTTCAATTCCTCTACATTCGACGCGATGTCTTTCTTCGCCGAATCCGTCAATGTTTCATCCAGTGAATACACCACTGAGATCGTTTCATCCCCGGCACCGGCATCATTCAGCATTTCCATCGCTTTCTTTGATGCGGCATCATCCGGAAGCTGGAATGTACCCGCTTCCTCTGCCTGCTTTGTAAGGTTCGGTGAGATAATAAATAATATGGCCGTTATGACGAGCAGGCCAATCGTAATCGGCCACTTGAACATGATCATGGATTTCATCCTTTTTCACCCTCCAATTTTAAAATGGTTTTGATTTTCCGGAACATGGTGAGGAATTGATCCAGCTCTTCATCCTTCACCTGATCGGCGAATAAGGCTTCGATATAGGCATAGACCGCTTGATCCGATTCCCTAACGATCCTGTGGCCTTCATCGGTCAGACAAACGAGCTTGGAGCGCTGATCCCCTTCAGCCTTGATGATTTCAATCAGATTCTTCTCCTCGAGCTTCTTCAGCCGGTTGGAAACCGCACTCTTATGAACACATTGAAGCTCTGCAATCACCCCGGCAGGAATCGGTCCGTTCTTACTGACAAGCTTCAGCATCTGGATCTGCTCCGGTGAATACTCCTGCCATACCTCTGCCTTCACATTCTTGAGCACCCGCTCTGTCCCGAATACCATGACATCCTCGAACAGCTCGACTGCTTCGATTAACCGCTTATCCAATTAGTTGACCCCCTAAACTAAATATCGTTATTTTATAGTTTAGGGGGTCAACTATACGGAGTCAAGTAATAAGATGAAAATGAATAAATAAAAAAAACTTGGGCTGCTGTTACCTTCACCGCAGCCCAAGGTCTTTTAATCCCGGTACCCTTTCCCGATCACTTTCTGTTGGTCTTTTGAAACGTACACATCAATATCCCCTAGTGAATGGTTGCTTCCCGTATAGAAAACAATGATATACACTTCTTCCCCATCATACTGATGATCTGTTAAGACCCCCATTTTCTTATTCACAGTCCCCTCTTTCAGGGTGGCGTTTTTCCAGTCCCCTTTTATTTCATTCTGTTCTGACCGTGAAAGGGAGTCATAGGCCGTTTTGATCACAGGATTTGCGTCTTGATCCTTCTCCAGGCCACAACCACTTATGATTATGCTTAGGATCGCTATAGCCATTAAGACCTTCCCCATCGGCATCCCCCACGCTTTTTCCTCATTATCTCTAATGATAGATAAGATAACAATATTTTTCAGAATTCATTGACAAATCTATCTCCAGAAATCATATAATGGTATTACCATAATTAAAATTGGTCTTACCAATCAGGAGGTGCTTTCATGAAAGACCGTTCTTCGGATATAGTCGCCAGAGACATTTCCCGCTCCATTTTGGCGGGCATCCTGAAGATTCAGGAACCTCTTCAATCTGAGAGGGAATTGGCTGCTCAATACAAAGTCGGCCGCCCCACCATCCGCGAAGCCCTGCAGCGACTGGAACGGGACGGTTGGATCACCGGCCGCAAGGGGATGCCTGCTGTCGTGAATGATTACTGGAAACAGGGGAACTTGATGACGATCGTTACCATCCTGCAGCACGAGGAGGAGATTCCGGATGAATTCATCGTCCATATGCTACAGCTTCGGGTCTCGATAACACCGGCTTATTTCAAGGATGCCCTGGAGAACAGCAGGCTGAAAGTTGTTTCCCTCTTCGCCCCGTTCGAGGATATCCCGGAAGAAGCCAATGCCTATGCGGAATTTGACTGGCAGATCCAGCACGGGGTCGCCATGCTGTCGCCGAACCCCATTTACCTCTTGATCCTGAACAGCTTTAAGGATATTTATATCAGGATGGCAGAGAAATACTTCTCGGAATCCGAACTCAGGACCGCTTCACGTGACTATTACAACAGACTTTTGGAATGGATATTGGCCGGAGACATTCAACAAGCCGAGCAAACCATCCGGGACATGATGGAAACAAGCATTACGCTTTGGAAACAAAAAATGAATGGAGGAACGGAGAAATGAAGGAGAATCGATTGTATCGGGATTTCTTTTTACATTTTGATATTTTAGTGATGGCGTGCATTTTTTTAGTGGTGCTGGGATTTTTGGTCACGAGGGAGCTTTCGTTATTCAGTCTCTTATTTTTCACTGTGGGGATCGTCACCTACATGTTCAGCGAATACCTCACCCACCGCTTCCTCTTTCATATCAAGGCACCGAAGAACCCTTTATTACTGAATTTAATCAAGCGCCTGCATTACGATCATCATAAGAAGCCGAACGACCTAAAGCTCCTATTTCTACCGATCTGGTACAGCGCACCCAACCTCTTTGTCTTGTGCCTGTTGTTTTACTTCATAACCGGATCCATGTCATTTACTCTTGCATTCACCACCGGGATACTCTTCATGTTCTTTGTATATGAATGGAAGCACTACGTCGCTCACCGGCCGATGAAACCGAAGACGCGCTTTGGCCGCTGGCTTAAAAAGACGCATGTCCTTCATCATTATAAGAATGAGAACTATTGGTACGGGGTGTCGACCCCATTTGTCGATGTGCTGTTCGGCACCTACAAAGAAGGAAGCGACGTAGAAATGAGTGAGACCGCGAAGGATTTGGAGAAGAGGGCATGAAAAAAGTCCGATCGGATTTGAACCGATCGGACTTTTTTCTTCTATTCCCACTTAAACACATAACTCGCAAGGGCAAATCCGACAACAAGCCACGCCCCCAATATCAGTGTCTCTGTCCCAAGCTCCAAAAACGGGGTCCCGAGATTCATCGTCTCACGCAGTGCAGAACTCAAGTGAGCAATCGGCAGCACCTTCACAATCGGCTGAATGATGTCCGGCATATCGTTGATCGGGAAGAACACCCCGCCGAGAAACAGCATTGGGAACGTCACGAAACCTGCAATCGGTCCCGCACTTTCCGGGTTCTTCGCCATCCCGGCAATGATGAAGCCGAGTGACATGAACGCCAGGGTCCCAAGGATGATAAAGAAAATCATCGCAAGCCACGAACCCGCTACGTTGATGTCAAAAATGAGATCGGCAATCAATACGACCAGGAGTGCCTGCGTCCCGTTCAGCATCAGGCGCGCCGTGATCTGGGCCGCGATGAAGGTGGATGCCTTCAGTCTCGTCCCCTGCATGCGGCGGAGGATCCCGCGTTCCCGCCACGCGGATATCTGACCTGCCACCCCGTTCATATTGTTGCTCATGATCATCATGGCGACGATCCCGGGAACAAGGAAATCGACATAGCGAATGTTCAGCGCTTCGATCCCGACTTTTTCCACCGTCACGACAGGCTTGTAATCGACAAGGTCCTTACTGTATTGATCGATAACCCCATTCACGACCGTAAGTCCAAGCTCAGCTGTCGCCAGGTTTTTTTCGTTATAGTAGACCGGGATTGAGAACGCCTCATCTCTTTCCTTCACGTTTTCCCCGTATCCTTTCGGGATTTCAATCAGAAGTTGGATATCGCCATTTTTCACGGCTTTTCTTCCGGCTTTAACGCTGTCAAATGAAGATGTTTTGAACCCTTCATTTTCATTAAATAAGTTCTTTAAATCCTTTGAGGCATCCGTTTGATCGCTATCGATCATTCCGACAGTCAGTGAAACGGAATCCCCCCCTCCAGCGAATGAACCCAGTGCAACCATCAGGATCACCGGGAAAAGCAGGGTAAAGAACAATACCTGTTTGTTTCGTGCAAAAATTCGTAACTGTGCCAGTGTCAGCTGCCAATACGCTCTCATGATTCCCGCAGCCTCCTTCCTGTCATATGGATGAAGACATCTTCAAGTGTTGCCTGACGCGTCTGAAGGTCCTCGATTTTCAAGTCATGCTCTGTTGAAAGTGAAATCAATGAAGTCAAGGCACGCTGAAGTTCGTCAGTGTAGAGCTGGACGAAGGTATCCTTGATGGCCACTTCCTCCACCCCATCCATCTTCATGAACCACTCCTGTTCAGGAGGATTGTCCAGATGGAACTCGATCGTACTCGTTGACTGCAACGTTTTCACAAGATTCGTCGGCGTATCGAGGGCAATCAGCTCCCCCTGATCCATGATGCCGATCCGGTCGCAAAGCACGTGGGCTTCATCCATATAATGAGTCGACAGGATGACCGTCTTTCCCCGCTCCTTCAGTCTGAGAACAATATCCCACAGCGTCCTCCGCGCCTGGGGGTCCAGTCCCGTCGTGGGTTCATCGAGAAATACGATATTCGGATCATGGATCAGTGCCAGGGCAATCGCCAATCGCTGCTTCTGCCCGCCGGACAACCCTTTGATCCGGTCCTTCCTTTTTTCCGTCAGCAGCATATCTTCTATCAGTTGATTGATGTCCACATTTTTCGGATAAAAACTTGCATACAAATGAAGGATCTCCTCCACCTTGAGGAGTTCAAACAACGAGGTAGACTGAAGCTGAACCCCGATTACTTCCTTCACTTGATTCACTTCTTTACGCACGTCAAAGCCTGCCAAGCTTGCCGTCCCCGCGTCAGGCTTCCTGAGTCCCACGAGCATCTCGATCGTCGTCGTCTTCCCGGCCCCATTGGGTCCAAGTAATCCGAAGATCTCCCCCTTCTCCACCTGAAAGCGGACGCCCTTCACCGCCGTAAAGGAACCGTATCTTTTCACTAAATCTTTTACATCTACCATGACTTCATTTGGCATAACGAGCCTCCTATAAAAAAACGTAACCGCCCACGAATGAGCGGTCCAAATTCCTGTTGTTTATACGCGATGATGATCTGCACGCCAATTCTGTACAGCTTTCTTAATGTCATTCGGTGATAAGTTTTCCGTAAGCGTCCGTTCGACCAACGCCGGGAACTCTTCATTTGGTGCAAACCGGAGAGCGATGATCTGCTTCAGTGATAGATTGCTATCCAGCTCATTACCCGTTAAACGGTAATAGCGGAAATTCTCTTCTGCACGGATGACGCGGTCCTGAACCTGAAGGGCATATGTACGGAGCCTCACCCCGACCAGGATGATGGTGATCACCGCCACGATCACTAAAAAGCTAAGCAGCGTTTCATCCCCCACATTCTTCACGAAAAACGTGATCGTCAAAATGAGTGTAATCAGTGCTGACAAGGCAATCCCTACATGGAATACCGGATCCACCTTGCTATGATTTTCATAGTTTTGTTGTTTCATATGTACCTCCTGAGGGTTATAGATTCATTATATACCAGATGGGTGATGGATTGTGTAAAGGATTCACTTAGACATCATATTCGGAGGTTGGGCGGGGTATGCTGAGTGGATTTTCGTTGTGGAGCATTGTTAGCCTCTTTAGATTGGGATTATATGTAAAAATACGCAAATAATGAAAAAATGACGTAATTACGGTTGAAAATGACGCAATAACTTCAAAAACGACGCAATAAATTCAGAAATGACGCAATCAACCGAGAAAATGACGCAATTACCTTCAACTGACGCCTTTCTCTTCCCCAATCCATCCCTATATCCACCTCCCTCAACTCTCTTTTCCTAGCAAATACATGATAATGGACTTCAATCATGACATATATCATTCCAAAATGGCAAAATACTAGTCTTTCCGAACATTCAAAGCCTCCGCATACTTAAAGCACCTACCCTGCTGATTAAAGGGGACACTTTTCCAAACCCTTACGAAGCTTACATGCTCATTAATCCATCACATCTCTGCCACCATCTCTACATATTTGTACTACCCACACCCCTCATCAAAATAAAAAAGCACCCGCATCCGGATGCCCGTCAATCTTTCATCGAAGCCCTGCTCTTGTTAATATTGTACTCAGAAACCTGAACGATCCCGATGGCATCCTCTTCCCCGTCACATCCCTGTAACGAGATGAACCCGCTCTTTTCTTCGATTCCGTCGCATACCGCCTGTCTCTTTTCTTCCCCTGTTCCGGTCTTTAACACATAGTTGACTTTATTTCCATCGAACGATAGTTCATTGATACTGACCTGGTTGTTGAAGAAGTTCGATACCGTTACATCGGATTCTTTCTTTTCCTGCACCCCGTCTACAAAACGCAGCAGTTGATCGAGGTTCGATACCTCACCCTCTTCATCCACCAGCGTGTCTCCGTTGTCGGTCGCTTCTTCCATGGTGTATGTATCTACCTGTTCGCTATTGGAACAACCGGTAAAGAGTAAAAAACCGGCTATTAGCATAAAACTCATTTTCCTCACTATTTCCCCATCCCCCTTCGCATTTATATACTTTTAAGTATACAGAAATTGGAAAATTTAAGTAAATACTTTTTACCCCGTTCTCCTATTTCTATATTAAAAAACACCCGATACCGGGTGCTTTCCTCACATTACCTATACACATCTTCCCTTGAATGAAAACCATCTGCAATGATTGTACTATCCAGGTTGTCCCGATCCACTGCAATGGGCTCCAGAAGGACGGAAGGCACCTCGATTTTACCGTTGTTGATTTTTTTATCGGTATCGATGTATTCGTCTTTGGCGAGAGCAATAGCAAGGGATGCCGCTTCACGGGCAAGGGTGTCAATCGGTTTGTAGACGGTCATGGTTTGGGTGCCCTGAACGATCCGTTGAGCAGCAGCCAGCTCTGCGTCCTGTCCTGCGATGGGGATTTTCCCTTTCAGCCCCTCTTCTTCCATTGCCTTCAATGCCATTCCTGCAGTTGCGTCGTTAGCCGCAATGACGGCGTCGATGTCATTATGATTGGCTTTCAGGGCTTCTTTCATATTCGAATAGGCATTTCCCGGGAGCCAGTTATCCGTCCACTGATCATATGCGACCGTGATGTCACCTAGGTCAATAGGGGAATTCAGGACGCTGAAGACGCCTTTCTTCATCAGATGGGCATTGTAGTCTGTATCGGCCCCGCCGATATAGACGTATTTCCCCTCCGGGACCAGTTCTTTGATGGCCCTCGCCTGAAGTTCTCCGACTCGTTCGTTATCGAATGAAACGTACAAGTCGATGTCGGCATTCTTGACGAGTCTGTCATATGAAACCACTTTGATGCCTGCGCGATGGGCTTTCTGCACGATGGCTGCTGCGGCTTCCGCGTTATACGGAACGATCACCAGCACATCGATCCCCTGACTGATCAAGGTCTCTGCCTGAAGCACCTGAAGGGCATCATTTCCCCTTGCCTCCATGATCTCCACTTCCGCTCCCAGGTCCTCAACAGCCTTCTTAAATAGGTCACGGTCCCTGACCCATCGTTCCTCCTCAAGTGTATCCATTGAGAATCCGATCTTCACGACATCGGGAAGGGATTCCTCCTCTTCTTTATGCACCTGAACAACGGGATCCTTCTCTTCGCAGGCAGCTAAAATCAGCACGGTGATCAATAACCAGCCTATGCTTAACCTTTTCTTCCAATGGACCATGGCGTCTCTTCCCCTTTATGCATGTTGTCCAAGTAACGTCTTTCGGTACTCTTTCGGAGAGTAACGGGTCACTTTCTTAAACACCTTGCTGAAATAATTTGGATCATGGTACCCGACTTCGAATGTGATTTCCTTTATGCTCTTTTCCATATCCCCCATCAGCACCTTCGCCTTCTCCATCCGGCACTCTGTCAGAAAATCGATGTAGTTCATTCCCTGTTTTTCCTTGAACATCTTACTGATGTAAATGGGACTCAAGTTCACTTTTTGTGCGAGGGTATCCAATGAAATGTCTTCATGGGAATGGTCTTGAATGAATTGTTTGATCTGCTGGAACGTATCGCTCTCCATTTGGTTAAACCGTTTTACATAGGAGTCCTTCATCCCGTCTATGAGTCGCTCAGTTTCTTCCCTCAGCTGGCGGTAATCCATGGGCTGAATCGGGAAAAGGGGCGTGTCCGTTTCGACGCCGCATTCACTCAAGGTCCTCGAGATCATCCACAATACCTCAAGGGTCCGCTGCTGGGTGTACACGAGTGGTGTCCGTTCTTTCTCCAACAGAGCAAAAGCAGTATGGAACTGCGTAAGCACCTGATCCCACTTTCCAAGCCTGATATTCTCCATTAAATGCTTCTGATCCATCATGGCCTGCTTCCGCTTCTCCGGTTCCAATGGGATGTCTTCAAAAAACCGGTATTTCTGGCGCAGCCCTGTATCGACGGATGAGAGCATGGCCTCCTGATAAGAGTGACGGACCTGGTCCAGGGAATCGTACGCTTTCCCGATTCCGATGAACCATTCGCTTCCCTTTGCAAGGGAGAGCAGTTCCCTCGCCAGGGTGGTTGCCTGGGATCTATAGGTGAACCCGGGCTTCCTGAATACGATCATGGGAAGCTGCCTTCCGTACAAAGCCCCGGTCCATCCACACTTCAGGACCCTCTTCCTGA
This sequence comes from Rossellomorea sp. YZS02, assembly GCF_033963925.1. NCBI lineage: Bacteria > Bacillati > Bacillota > Bacilli > Caryophanales > Bacillaceae > Rossellomorea > Rossellomorea sp. YZS02. The sequence goes on from NZ_JAXBLY010000003.1 coordinate 46,867, forward strand.
TGGCGGAATACTGGTTTTCCACTCCTTCAGGAAGGAAGAGGACCATCACGAACATTTCCTGCGATGAAGGCACCTCAAGCATTTCCATGAGCATATCGACATGAACATCATGTACATGATCAAATAATAACTGGGTAACCACATCGGTTTCGACCAGCATCTGTGCCTTTTGCCATTTTTCCTTCTCCTGCCGGCTTTCCACAATCTGCTCACGTTCTTGTTCAATCTCCTCAAGCACTTTCCCGATCGTGTGGACAATCTCAGACGCTTTGCTCGGCTTTAACACATAGTCCTTGGCACCGAGTTTGATGGCTGCTTTCATGTACGTGAAGGTATCATAGGCCGTCACCATGATGAATTTGATCTCCGGCCGTTCTGCTTTGATGGCTTCCATGGCTTCGAGTCCATTCATCCCCGGCATTTTGATATCCATCAAGATCAGATCAGGGGAATACTCTTTCGCCAACTCTACTGCCATATTTCCATTCTTGGCCTGCCGGATGCCTACGTGAGGGAAATGCCTCTCTAAGATCGCCTGCATTCCTTCCCTTTCCAACTGTTCATCATCGACTATAAGTAGCTTGATCATAGGTACCTGCTCCTTCCCTTGTAATTCTCAGCATAATAGTGGTCCCCTCACCCTCGATACTTTCGATCCTGAGGACATCCTCAAATCCATAATATAATTGAAGGCGTTTCACAACGTTACTAAATCCAATCCCTGTTGAGTGACCTTCGGGAAGCACTTCTTCATGGAGCACCTGTTGGATCTTTTTCTGTGACATCCCCACGCCATCATCCTCGATCTCAATCAGGATAAAATCATTCTCTTCACGAACACGGAACCAGATCGTACCCCCATCCTCTTTCGGTTCCACCGCATGGATCACGGCATTTTCCACGATCGGCTGCAGGGTCAATGAAGGGATTCTCGCGTCCAGACAGCTTTCATCGACCTCCATATACAGCTGCAGGCGGTCTGTGAAACGGGCTTTTTGAATGTGCATATATTGCTCAAGGACCTGTATTTCGTCCCTTAAGGTAACCGACCGGTTTTGCCGCTTCAGATTATAGCGGAGGATCCCCGCCACGCTGACGAGTAAGTCGCTCGTTTCCTCGGACCCTTCCAGATAAGCTTTCTTTGAAAGAGTATTTAACGTATTAAATAAGAAATGCGGGTTAATTTGACTCTGAAGGCTTCTGAATTGGCTTTCCTGCAGGAGGAGCTTGCTTTCCTGGAGTTCCCGTTCCAATGTCGCTTTCTGTTTGATTTCTGAAATAAGATTATTGATATTGATCCGCATCCGGTCGAACGTCTTGGCCAAAAAGGCGATCTCACCGCTTCCCTCCACCTTCACCTGCCGGCTGAAATTACCCTTGGACAATTCATTGGCGGCTCTGGTCAGCTGGAAGACCGGTCGTGTGATCCCGAGTGAGAACCAGTATGATGCAATCAGGAGAAGGCACGTTATGAGCAGGAGCCCCCAGATTCCAAGCTTTATGACTTCTGCGGACTGTTCCATGATGCCCCTGTACATCACGTTATACGTCGTCAATTCTTTATCGATCAGGGTGAGGGTCATCTCAGAGATATAGCCTGATATCCGGTTTGCCTCTGCAAACTCCTGTGCAGAAGCTTCCGCATCCCTTTCTTTCTGGAACAGGATGAATCGGTCTGTTGTTTCGACCAGGCTGTCAATCAAGTTAAGGTAGTTGGTCAGTGTAAAGTCGTTATCCCGGTTTCTGAGGGAATAGACCCCGGTCTTGGCTCTTTGGACCCCCTCCTTGCTTTCTTCCAATTGCTGCAGGGTTTCGGCATTGGCGTCGACCATATAGTTGTTCAAGTCAGTGACGACCTGCTGACTTGCCCTTGATACTTCATTCATATCCAGATAGCGCTTGAGGATCTCATTGTATTGCTCATGCGTGCGATAGTTATAATATGTAAGCGCAAGCCAGATGGCGGACATGATGACCATGACCACCGTCGTGAGTGTCAGGATCTTTTTCTGGATGTTTGTCATTGGTCCTTCTCCACTTTCAAGATCTTGATTCCCGTCAGATACCCGTCCTCATCAAGGGGGACGGTTTCTCCGTTCAGCCATTCTTCCATGAGGCGTACGCTCCATTGGCCCATTTTCTCCGGTTCCTGCTCGACTACCCCATCGATCAGCCCCTGTGATAACAACGTCATTGATTCCGGTCCATCATCAAAAGAATAGATGAAATAAGACTCCTCTTGAGAGCGCTTACTTATTTCATCGATCATGGCCCCGAGATTACTTGCATTGACAGAGATGAACGCATCGATATCAGGATAGCGATTCATGACATCCCGTGTGGCTGTTATGATTTGATCCCTGGCCCTTCCCGTTTCCCCTTCCACAACCTTAATGCCCGGGTATCCCTTCATCACATCCCCGATGCCCTCTACCCGTTCTTTCTGATAATATTCCTGATCACGGTCCACCATGAGGACAATCCTTCCTGAATCCCCCATCTTGCGGACAAGCTCTTCTGCAACAAGCTTTCCAGCTTCATACTGATCAGATCCAACATATGTCCGCCTGAGACTATCCTCCATCGGCACATCATTGGCGACGGTAATCACCGGAATTCCATTGAAGGAAGCCTTCACCTTCGTGAGCTCCTTGAATTCTGGTGTATCCGTCCCCTGGATCAGGATGCCATCGACCTTCGATTGAATGGCGATTTCGATGTTTTTCAAGAACTCTTCCTGATTCTTCCCGAAGCTTCCCCATACTTCAAGGTTCACACCTTCTTCTTCCGCCTGGCGTTTTGCACCTTTCGCTACCTTGTCCCAAAACGGGGTCTGAGTGTCCTGAGTGATGAGCACAAGCCTGTGCCGGTCCTCACCTGACATCCCGATTCCCTGCGGGAGATGCGCCTCGGCTTCGAACACTTTTTTCGCTGATAAAAACGTTAAATGACATAACAAAAGTACGACTACTAACAGTCCGAGAAACCGAATTTTCCGCACCTGACACATCCCCCCTCAACAGTTAGAACTATTACTTTTATCATAGCACAGGAATCTTTGGGAAGGTTCGAGTACTTTTTGGATATTCACCTGTACATCCGTACTTTTTTAAAAAAATAACGAGGCCGGACCCCATAGGAATCCAGCCGTTTCATTATCGTTTCTTACGGGTCATCACATCAAAGATGACGGCACCGGCAAGCACTCCGCCGCGAATCATATATTGATAGGAAATCCCGACACCGAGAAGGTTCATTCCACTTGTCAATGAAGCCATGACGATGGCCCCGATGATGGCACCCGTTACTTTCCCGACACCCCCGGCAGATGACACTCCCCCTACGTAGGCGGCTGCGATGGCATCCAGCTCGAATAACGTCCCGGCAGTGGTCGTGGCCGATTGAAGACGTGAAGTGAACAGAATCCCGGAAAGCGCAGCAAGCATTCCCATCGAACCGAAGACGATATACGTGATTTTCTTAACATTGATCCCGCTCAGATGAGCCGCTTCCGGGTTGCTTCCCACCGCATAGATATGGCGGCCGAGAACCGTCCTGGATGTCAGGAAGTGATACACGATGACGACGATCAGGATGATGATGACCGTCCATGAAAAGCCGTGGTATCCTGCAAGGATCCAAGTCACATATCCGATGATGGCCGAAACGAAGACGAGCTTCACGGCAAAAATCGGCGCAGAGATGACTTCGAAATCATATTTGATCTTGTTTCGTCTCGTTGAAAATTCACTGTAAATATAAAGGGCGATCCCGACTAGCCCCACGAGCAGGGATAGAAGATGAAGTCCGTTCACTTCCATAAGGGAAGGGATGAACCCGTTTCCGATAGCATTGAAATGATCATCCTGGATGATGATGGTCCCCGTCTTCTCCGTCACCTGCAAAAGCGCTCCGCGGAAAATCAGCATCCCGGCTAAGGTCGCCACGAAAGATGGGATCCCGATCTGGGCCACAAGCAAACCGTTGAACAAGCCGACAATGGCTCCTATGACGAGGATGATCGGTATCGTAAGCCATGTTGAAAGGCCTGCCTGAGTAAGCAGAATCGCTGCAATGGCACCGAGGAATCCCGCCGCATATCCAACGGACAGATCAATATGCCGGATGACGATGACCAGGGTCATCCCGACAGCAAGCACGGCGATATAGCCTGCTGAGTCCAATAGATTACTAATGTTCCTGGACGTAATGAATAAGCCGTCCGTCATGAATGTAAATGTCAGTATGATAGCAAATAGTGCAATATACATGCCGTAGTCGCGGATGTTGTCGCGAATCAGCATTCTTGCTTCTTGAAAGATATTCATATGTCTTTACCCCCTTATTGCGTTGCAAGCTCCATGATTTTTTCCTGATTGGCGTCTTCCACCTGTAGTTCCCCTTTGATTTCACCCTGGGCCATGACGTACACACGGTCACTCATCCCAAGTACCTCCCCGAGCTCGGAGGAGATCATGATGATGCTCAGTCCTTGTTCGATCAGCTCGTTCATCACTGTATAGATTTCAAACTTCGCCCCGACATCGATTCCACGTGTCGGCTCGTCAAGGATGAGAAGCTTTGGTCCGACAAAGAGCCATTTTCCGATGGATACCTTCTGCTGATTTCCCCCGCTCAGATTCCCGACGAGCTGTTCAAGGGAAGATGCCTTGATATGAAGGGACGAATGATAGCGTTCAGCCACTTTGATCTCTTCATTGTCATTGATGATCCCTTTCGTAGAGATCCCCCCTAAGTTGGCAGCGGAAATATTGCTTTTAATATCTTGCAGTAGGAATAGCCCGTCATCTTTCCTGTCCTCTGTGACATACGCGATTCCCGCTTTGATGGCATCCTTCGTATGCTTCAGCGCGGTAAGGCTGTTATCCCAAACAAGATTGCCTTCAAGCTTATAGGATTTCGCATTGCCGAAAATACTCAATGCAAGCTCTGTTCTGCCTGAACCCATAAGCCCGGCAATTCCGACAATTTCTCCTCTCTTCACGTGAAGATTTACGTCTTTGACCACCTCTCTGCCAAGCTGAGGATCATAAGCAGACCAGTTTTGAAGCTCTAATATGCTTTCGCCGTGGGATTTATTTAGTCGCTTCGGATAGATATCTTCAATGGCCCGGCCCACCATGTTTTTGATAATGATTCCTTCTGACACTTCCCCTTTTGATGCATCCAGGGTGCAAATCGTCTTTCCATCCCGGAGTACGGTCGCCTTGTCGGCGATGTGGATGACTTCCTTCAGCTTGTGTGAAATCATGATACATGTGATGCCTTGTTTTTTCAGGTCCTTCAATAGCTCAAGCAGGTTCTCACTATCATCTTCATTCAGTGCCGCTGTCGGTTCATCCAAAATCAATAGTTTCACGTCTTTACTCAGCGCTTTTGCAATCTCGACGAGCTGTCGTTTTCCTACGCTGAGGTCCCTCACAAGGGTATCCGGATTTACATTCAGCTTCACTTTCTTCAGGAGCTTTTGTGCTTCCACGATGGTTCGGTTCCAATCGATGAAGCCGCCAAGCTTCACTTCATTGCCTGCGAAAATGTTTTCATAGACGGTCAGATCCGGAAAGAGAGCCAGCTCCTGATAGATGATGGCAATCCCTGTATTGACACTGTCACTGATTTTGTTAAATTGCTGAACGGCTCCATCGAACACGATGTCCCCCGTGTACGTCCCATAGGGATACACCCCGCTCAGCACCTTCATTAACGTGGACTTCCCAGCCCCGTTTTCACCTATCAAACAATGAATCTCTCCTTCTTCCACTTTGAAATTCACATCACTCAGTGCTTTCACACCCGTAAATTCCTTGGAGATATCATTCATTTCCAACAAATACTTATTCATTACAGTTAACCCCCTTTAACAAAAGCAATGACAATACGGAATGGCGGCGGACATCCCGGCCACCATTCCGTTTACTGTTATTCTTTCAACCCTGTGAATTCTTTCGCTTCATAATATCCTGAGTCGATCAGTTCTTCTTTCACATTTTCTTGATCTACTACGATGACTTCCGTTTGCTTTGCTTCTACATCTTTCTTACCGTTGTCATAAGAACCTGTTGTTTCAGGCGTCTTTCCATCCAGGACGTCAACGGCAATTCCCATTGCATCGGTTACGAGCGTACGCACATCCTTGAAGACCGTCATGGACTGCTTGCCATCGATCACATATTGAACAGACGCTTTCTCCGCATCCTGACCTGTCACGACGAAGCTTGTTACAGCCTTGTCTGAAGAGAATACATCGGCGATGGAACGGGCTGTACCATCATTCGGTGCAAGAACGGCCACATCACCCTTCATATCCGCCCCTGCAGCCGTCAGATGTGTTTGTGCTTTGTTCTTCGCTTCGTTTGGATCCCAGTTCGTTGTCACCTGACCAAGGATTTTACTCATTTCATCACGGCTTAACTCCGCTGTGTCTTTAAGTGATTCCGCTTCGCTTGAATTGGCGATTTTGAATGTACCATCGGCAATTTTCGGTTGAAGCACTTTCCAGGCTCCTTCAAAGAACAAGAACGCATTGTTATCAGAAGCTGCACCGGCATACAGATAAAGTGGCACATCTTTGCCCTCGGCGTGATCGATCAGATATTGTCCCTGTGCTTCCCCAACGGCGACGCTGTCGAATGTTACGTAATAATCAACCGCATCTGTATTCGTAATCAGACGATCATATGAAATGACCGTAATTCCTTCTTTTTTCGCTGACTCCACAGCAGCTGCTGCCGCATCCCCATCCTGTGGTGTAATGATCAGCACATCGATCCCTTTATTGATCAATGTTTCTACATTTTCCTTTTCCTTGGCAGAAGAACCTTGGCTGAACAGGATTTCCGTCGTATACTCGGAATCCTTCAACGCATCTTTAAAGCGCTTTTCATCCTGAACCCATCTCGGCTCGTCCTTTGTCGGTAATACGATCCCGACACTGACGCCTTTCTTACCACCTGTACTACTGCTACATGCTGCAAGCATACCCATAAATAGAATGAGAACCATGAACATTAACGTCTTCTTCACTTCTTACTCCCCCTTTGTTTTCAAGCTCAAGGTTAATTATATTGAGAATTCAGAATGTTTGTAATCGCTTTCACTAGCACTCTTTTGGTATTGTCTGGACTTTTTTGGTGTATATCATAAAAAGAGGGACGATCCGATTTCGAATCGGATCGTCCCTTTTATCACTTCAGTTCATTGATTTGTTTTGTTAATTCGATAAACTTCTTGTCGAGTTCTGCATACCCCGCATCTCCTGGCAGCATAAAACTCAGATGCCCCAACACTTCCTGCCTTTCCGTCTCGAGCTTCATGCGCCGTTCTTCCTTGTCATCCCGTTCAACTGGCGGTTCATCCAGCTGTTTCATGATGGCCCCGTTCTTTATCACAAGCTTGATTCCCGTCGTTTTCTCAAGAAAATATCGGTCATGGGAGACGACGATCAGGGTACCATTGTACTCAGACAGGGTTTCCTCCAGCTGCTCCCGGGAAGCGAGATCCAGGTGGTTCGTCGGTTCATCGAGGATCAAGACGTCTTTTTCCTCGAGAATGTATTTCATTAACTTGATCTTCACCCGTTCACCCATGCTCATGTTTCGAATCGGGGAATGCCAATGAGATGTCTGAAATCCAAGATGCTTCATCAGCGTCTGGACTTTACCTCGTTCAGTAAAGGTTTCTTTATGGAAGAGCTCTCCCGGCGTCTCGTCAAGAGGGAGGTCGAATACTTCCTGTGTCAGGTAGCCGATATTTGCGGACGGCGACATCCATATGCCACCGTCTGTCGATTCCATTCCCATGAAGATCTTCAGCAGTGTCGTTTTCCCGCTCCCGTTCGGTCCTGTGATCGCAACCTTTTCTCCGTGCTGGATCGTAAAATTGGCGTTTTCGAATAAGGTCCGTCCCTCAAATGATTTCTTCAGTCCCTTTACTTCTATTAATCGCTTCCCCGTTCTGTGAGTCGATTGGATGGAGAAACGGACGCTATGCTCTTTTTCGACTTCTTCTATTTTTGTTTTTTCCAGTTCTCTTTCCAGACGCTTTTGCTTGGATTTGACCTGGCTGTCCGTACGTTTTGCTTTGACGCGGTAGTATTCTTTATAGCCTTCCTGTTTCGTCGACTGTGCATGGGCTTTTTCGGACCAGGAAGTGAGCTCCTTCATCTGATTCTCGATCCGCTCCACCATTTTCTGCTGTTTCTCATACTCACGCTGTTGAGTCAACCTTTTCTGCTTCCGTACCTCCATGTAGCTCGAATAATTTCCTTTATGCTCCATGAGCGTCTTTCCTTCGATGGACCAGATCTTTGTCACGGCTTCATCCAAGAAATAACGGTCATGTGACACAAGAATGATGGTTCCTTTACACTCTTTTATTTGCTTCGTCAAAAACGCCAGGCTGGGCTGATCCAGATGATTGGTCGGTTCATCCAGTAATAGCAGATCAGACTTTTGCGAGAACCCTTTTGCGAGCCTCGCCTTCAGCTTTTCTCCACCGCTCAGCTGCTGAAATTCATGGTTTGGAACGTGCCATTTATCCAGTAAGGCGGAATGTGTTGGGGTCATTCCTTCAGTGGAATGGGTTTCGGTTTCCTGCTCCACCATGGTGATCGTCACATCGGGGTGAAGCCATTGGATCTGTCCCTCCGTTGGTGTCCGTTCACCAGCGATTAATTGCAGCAAGGTCGACTTTCCGGCACCGTTATTCCCGATGACCCCGATGACGTCTCCCTCCTGCACGCTGCCATTCACCTTTTCAAATATATTTTGATCCATTAATTCATACCGTATATTCAATAATTTCAACATTTCTCTCATAGTATCTTCCCCTCTCTTCAAAAAAGGGAGAACAAAAAAATCCTCCCAATGGTTCTGGAAGGATTAGCCGTACCGGTCACGTACACAAAGAAAGCTATTCATCGTTCAATAGCAAAAAACGCATATAAAAATGGGCAGACTAATCCTATTTAGGTTGATTTGAAATATGGAATTTCAAACGTCTCGAAAATAAGATTAGTGCTTCATCGTCCACCCATCACTCCTGTCATATTTAGTAAATTCACTATACCATGAAAGTCATATAAGTGGAAAGCCCTTTTTGATTCGTATGAGATGGAAAATAAGTGGTAAGATAAGCTAAGGACTACTTTTTAGCTTGCATTTTTGATGGGAGCGATATACTTGGAATCAATTTGGTTAGAATATGGATGGACTTTATTAATCTTGATCGGCCTCGAGGGCTTATTGTCAGCAGATAACGCCCTCGTTCTCGCAGTTATTGCGAAGCATTTACCAGATGATGAAAAGAAACGAGCGATAAAATACGGGATTTTCTTGGCATTCGCCTTCCGATTTGTGGCCCTATTTGCCATTTCGTTCATCGCAAATGTCTGGCAGATCCAGGCGATCGGAGCAGCTTACCTGCTTTATCTGGGTCTAAAACATGTCATCAAAGCGAAGTTTGGGAAGGATAATGAAAAGAATCAGGAAGAAACGGAAGAAGACGCGGCCGGCAAAGGGTTCTGGCCGACGGTTGGGAAGATTGCCCTGGCAGACCTTGCGTTTGCCATCGATTCGATCCTCGCAGCAGTCGCCCTTGCCCTCGGCCTCCCTGACTCTCCCCTTGGGGACTTCGGTGGCATGGATGGCGGACAATTCATCGTGGTGGTCCTTGGCGGTATTGCAGGATTGATCCTGATCAAATACGCGGCAACCTGGTTTGTTCAACTATTGGAAAAACGGCCGGCACTGGAAACAACAGCTTATGCCATTGTTGCCTGGGTCGGAGTGAAGCTTGCCGTCATTACCCTTGCACATGAGGATATCGGGGTGCTAGATCATGATTTTCCGCATAGTACCGTATGGACCCTGATTTTCTACGGAGTACTGGTGGGGATTGCCTTGTTGGGCTGGTTTGCTCCCGGTAATAAGGGTTCTGAGCAAAATGTGGAATAAAAAAGCAATGAAAGAGAAAATGGCGTGGTCATATGACCATGCCATTTTTTTGAAGATCTATTTCTTTTTTCTTCTTATAAGAATGACTGTGGTTAATACAATAATGAGTAAAAACATTCCATTGGCCATTTTTACCTCCACCTCTCTTCATGTCATTACTTCCACATGACTATAAGGAATAACATCTGATTCACTTACATTTCTTTCGTGATACGTCGAAACATCAATGGAGCGAACAGGGATAAAAGCAGTGTCCCCAACGATATCCACCACCCGGTCGATTTGAAGATATCCTCTGGAATGATAAATGTGTATCCCAAATACGATAAAAACAAAACACCTTGAAGTAATTTCAGGGCTTTCGAATCGGCTTCATTTTTCTCTGCTACCAATCGTTCATCCGTCTCGGACACCATCACATTAGGATCCTTTTTTATTTTCAATAGTTTTAGGAAAGAAGCCAGTGCTGTGCTAGAAGAAATAAGGGATAGGGCTAAGAGGGATTTGGTGGCGAATGGAATATGGGATATTTCAAAAATGAACCACGTAACTAGAAGGGCCATGCTGACAAGCAGCGATACGAGAATGGTCAATTTTATTTCTTTTACAATTTTTTCAGCAATCATTCTTCATTCCTCCCAGAATAAATCATTTAACGTCTTATTCAGTGCTTTGCTAATGTCAATACATAGCTTGAGACTAGGGTTGTATTTACCTGCTTCGATTAAATTAATGGTTTGCCTGGTGACTCCGACAATCCTTGCCAATTGTTCTTGAGATACATCAGATTCAACGCGGGCTATCTTCATCCGTTTGTTTTTCAAGGAAATTCATCTCCTTCCATATATATACTATTAAATAGATTACAAAATGTCAATTATAAATGACATTTTGTAATCTGTTTTGTGCGGATTTTGTTAAGTTACCACCAATTAATTCAATAAAAAAAAGAAAATGACGTGTCAGATGGCACGCCATTTTCTTTCTAAGGATATTCTTAATCGAAATCTTATACTCCAGGGAACCAGCCTGGTGCATTCATAATCGCATTCCATAACGGATCTGGAACGACCAATTCTTCCTGCTTTCCTTTATCAAGCTTCGTCACGATCTCATCTTCTCTTCCTTCTTTGATCTTCTTCAGCCAATCAGGATCGATGATGAGTTCGCGGCCGAGAGCGAGCAGTGGTACACCTGAACCAAATGCTTTCACGGCATCACCGGCAGAATAGATGGACCCTACCCCGATCAGAGGTGTACGGTCACCGATGGTTTCGAGTAGATAGTCGATTCTCGCTTTCTCTAAATCCTCCACGCCTTTTCTTGGCTTCGAAAAGAATTCGAACAGAGATACGTGAAGATAATCAAGGTCCTTGTCTGCCAGGGCATCCACGAGAGTAAGGGTATCTCCCATCGTGAATCCATTCTCTTCAGGCTCCTCCGGTGAGAAACGGTATCCAACGAGGAAAGATGGATCGGCATGCTCCGCGACTACGCTCTTCACCTTATCCACGATGGCAAGCGGGAACGTCATACGGTTCTCAAGACTGCCACCAAAGCGGTCTTCTCTCTGATTGGTCATCGGGGAGAAGAACTGATGAATCAGATACCCATTCGCCCCATGGATTTCGACTCCGTCATAGCCTGCTTCAATCGCGCGGCGGGTCGTCTCACCGAACGCTTCGATGATTTTCTCGATCTCTGCTTCTGTTAAGGCACGGGCTTTCTTCTCGCCGTTTTCACCCATTACGTCACTGGCGCTCACAACGTCTCCGTCAGGAACAAGATCAGGCGGGCATTGTACACCCCCGTGGAAAATCTGGAGGACTGCTTTTGCACCCTGGTCTTTGATTCCCTTGGCCAAACGTTCAAGGCTTGGGATCATTTCGTCCGTATCTCCGCCGAATTCACCAGGGAATCCCTTTCCATCTGGCGTAACATATGTGCAGGCCGTGATGACCATGCTGACATCTTTTGAACGTCTTTCATAGTAGGCAACCTCTGCATCCGTAACATTGCCTTTCTCATCCGATGAGAAATTCGTCATCGGTGCCATGATGATGCGGTTTTTTAATTCAACGCCGTTTTTGAATGTATAGGGAGTTAATAACTCTTTGTATTTGCTGTTCATGATTTTTGCCTCCTTGTGGTTGTTCAAGGGACATCTTAATAGATGATATGGTATTTGAACAGACATCTGCTTGGAGGATATGCCCACAGGATTCAAAAAGGGCATCCCCAGAAGAATGAGGGATGCCCTTTTTTGCTTTAACATTGGGTTTTAAGCAAGCAGTTGAAAATTTTTTTTACTGCCTCTTATTTCAGTAACAGCTTCGCCACAACCTCAACATGTGCGGTTTGCGGAAACATATCTACCGGTTGCAAGTACTCGACACGGTACTGCTTCTTCAAATAATCGATATCCTTCGCGAGTGTCGATGGATTACACGATACATACACGAACGTCTTCGGTTTCACTTCTTTCAACGTATCGAGAAGCTTGTTGTCGCAGCCCGTCCTCGGCGGATCCACCACGACGACATCGGGACGCCAGCCTTCATTTTTCCATTTCGGCATGAGGGTTTCAGCACCGCCTACGAAGTATTCAGCATGCTCGACTCCGAATTTCTCTGCATTCTTCTTCGCGTCATCGATCCCTTCCTTGATGACGTCCATGCCGCGGATTTCTTTCGCTCCGTCAGCAAGCCACAGACCGATGGTACCGACACCGCAGTAGGCATCAACGACTTTTTCTTCACCAGTGAGGGCCGCTGCTTTTTTCGCTTCGTTATACAGCTTACTCGTCTGGATCGGATTCAGCTGGAAGAAAGCGCGGGCTGACAGCTCGTACGTGAATTCTTCCAGACGTTCCTCAATGCTTTCCTTGCCCGAAAGGTGGATCGTTTCGTCCCCGAATACGAGAGCCGTTTTCTTCGGATTAATGTTTTGGGCAATGGAAACGACTTCCGGAAGTCGTTTCTGAATTTCATTGATCAGCAATTCCTTGCGGGGAATTTTTTTCTCAGATGTGACGAGTACAACCTGTACTTCCCCTGTTTCAAACCCGACACGTGTGACGATCGTTTTAAGGAGCGGCTTTTTCTTTTTATCATCGTAGACCGGGATATTGAAATCGTTGATGATCCGCTTGATCTCTGTTGTCACTTTGTTTGTGAGCGGGTGTTGAACGATACATTCGTCGATGTCGATGAGCTTATTGGAATTCATGCTGTACAAGCCTGCGATGGCTTTACCATTTTGAGTACCCACCTGGAATTGGCTTTTGTTCCGGTAATGCCACGGGTTGTCCATGCCGATCGTTTGGCGGATGTCCATGTCTTCAAGCTTGAGCTTCGTGTGGCGCTCAAGGGATTGAAGAAGGATGTCGCGCTTTGCGTCAAGCTGTCCTTCATAGGATAGGTGCTGGAGCTGGCAGCCTCCACACTGTTCGTACACAGGACATGGGGCTTTCACGCGCTCTGGTGACTTCTTCCGGATCTTTTTGATGCGGGCTTCGGTGAATTTCGGGTGAACCTTGGTCACTTCGACGACCACTTCTTCCCCTGTGAGGGCTCCCGGTACGAAGACAATCTTCCGCTTGAAGAAACCGACTCCTTCCCCGTTGATGCCGATTTTCTTTATGGTCAGAGGAAACTGCTGTTTGAGCTCAATTTTGACTTCATTGTGTTGTGGCTTTTTTGCGTATTGCTTTTTCATTGGTTCACGTCCGTTCTATTCGATACTTCTCCATAAATACAGTGATGCATAGCTTAAATAAGGATGCCAGGCCGTGCTGAATTCGTCCAGCTCATCCATGGTCGGTTTCTGTTCCATTTGAAACAGTTTCTTGATGGCGTTTTGGATGCCGATATCCGCTTTCGGGAAAAGGTTTGGCCTGCCGAGTCCAAATAGCAGGAAGCTTTGGGCCGTCCATGGTCCGATTCCTCGAATTTTCGTGAGCTCTTTGATGACCTCTTCGTCCGTTTGCGTGGAGAGCTTGGCTAAATCGAGTTCTCCACTCGACACCTTTTGTCCGACTCCGATCACATACTCCGCTTTCCGCTGACTGAACTGCAGTTCCCGCAATTCCTCCACTGTGAGTGCTGATACTTTTTCCGGAGATGGGTAGAACCATACTCCGTTCTTTTCCCAGCCATATGTCGTGACAAAACGATGGGTCAGGGTGAAGGCGAATTTCAGGTTCAGCTGCTGATGGATGATGCTTTTGATGATGGTGGCGAAGGGATCGAACTCAAGGATGATCGGCGTGCCGATATGCTCTTCAAAAATTGGCTTCAAGTCTGTTTGCAGGAAATGCTCATGCATCTCATGAAGTCCAGTCTGCCATTGGAAAATATCAGAAATGCGGTTTTGCTTCTCATCCAGATTCTCTTCGTTTTCAAAGGTGAGGCTGAATTCAGGCTCATCTGTCGAACCTGTCGCCTGCACGTGGATGACTTCACCATTCCCGCTTGGACAATAATAAGGAACCTTCACACTGCGGGCATCCTGATCCACAGCATTCAACGGATCCAGTGCCAACCGCTCCAATACCCGGTCAAAATCATACGGACCCTCAATCGTAACATTCCTAACTGCCATACTCCTCAACCTCCCGCACAAAACTTGTATGTGTATTATAGCACATAGCAGCTTGAACAGAAGAGGGACGGACCTTTAAATGATCCATCCCTCAATCGAAAAGAATATATTTTAGGGACGGACCTCAATTCCTAGGACCAAGTCCTAGGAATGCAGGTCCGTCCCTCTTATTTCATCATTGGATGCTCATCGAGGCTTTTGAATGTGTAGCCCCGTTTTTTGAGGTCCTGTATCGCTTTTTCGAGTGCGTCTGCATTGTCTTTGGAGACGGAGTGCAGGAGGATGATGGCACCTGGATGGGCCTGGGCCATAATGTTGTCATAAGAGTATTTCCATCCTCTTTGCTGGTCGGTCTTCCAGTCGATGAAGGCCAGTGACCAAAATACGTGGGTGTACCCTTCCTCCTTCGCAATTTGAAGCGTGCGTTCAGAGAAGACGCCCCTTGGCGGACGCAGATACTTCATTTCCTTCTGCCCGGTCAATTCTTTCGTTTTCACTTTCACTTTTTCAAGCTCTTCCCTGATCTTTTGATCTGAGCTTGCCGTGAAGTCCGGGTGATGCCAGGAGTGGTTTCCGACGATATGTCCCTCTTTCACCATCCGCTTGACGAGATCCTCGGCGCTTAGTAGATAATGACCGGTCACGAAGAACGTGGCTGGTACTTTTTCCTGCTTTAATACATTGAGGATCTTTTCTGTGTAGCCATTTTCATACCCGTTATCAAATGTAACGTAGAGTACTTTTTTATCTGGTGAACCTTTATAGAAGGCATCGTACTTCTCAAGAAGCTGATCATAGGCAGCTCCCGCTTCCGGCTGCTCTTCATTTTGACTCTTTTTGAATCCCCAGCCGATTGGATTATTGGATACTGCATAAGCCTCGGCCGGTATGAGCAATACTAAGATTGCCGCTATTATCAACACTTTTAGTGATTTTCGCATGGTTGAACCCTTCTTTCACTTCCGTTTCCCTTAGTTTTTGAGAAGTGGAAGGATTCATGTGTACTAATAGTATCCATAAATGGGTTCATGCGCTGATTATGCTTGTAATCGGGACAGAGGAATATTATGCATTTTTGTTGCAGCACTTCTAACAATCGTTGCAGCCACTTCCCCAAACCAAAGGTCCGTCCCTCTATTCAAAAAACGTCTGATATTTCGTCGCCATTTCGGTCAGTTTGCCTTCATGTTCGTCAATGAAGGTGGCGACGGCTTTTTTGTCCCAGATGTTTTCCCCTTTTGGGAAGTCGTTGAATTGTTTGGATAGGCCGGCGACCATTTTGTCCCTGGAAACCGATACCATGGATTCATCGACGGTGAAGTGATATTCTTTCGCATTGGGAACGAGTAGTGTCAGATAAATGGCGTTGTAGTAGAAATTTTTCCGGTTGACGTTGGTGCCGTCGAACCAGTACTCATTCACATCGCTTTCTGATAGCTTACTTTCTTTCTCATAGCCGTATGTCACCTTCACCATTTCACCGGAAAGATCGATTTCCTTGATTGTTTCGCCTCCGGGCAGCTCTTGCAGGATTGCCTGAACTTTAGAGTTATCTCCCACATAGGTTCCGCTATTTTCTTTTAAAGTATCCAGATTTACATCTTCAATGGAGGTGATATCCGCATCTTTTTCAGGATTCGCGGCACACCCGGTCAACAGAATCATCAAGGTAAGAATCAACATGCCGAATAGTTTATTAAATATCATACTAATCCTCCAGCTCTTCTATTTGTATGTTATACGTATGAACGTTCTTTCAAGTTTCATTTCTTCACTTATATTAACATAATTACCCATAAGAAAAACCACCCCGCAGCCTGTACGAGGTGGTACTTTCAACTTAGTTAAAAACTTTCTCCTTAAACTGAGCCAGTTTTTCCAACGAAGATTTATCAACTTCTTCATGAAGGCTGTTACCATGTGAATCCATCGTCACAACCGCTGTGAAACCTTCCACAGTCAGATGCCACATTGCTTCAGGAATACCGAATTGCATCAGATCCACTCCGTCTACTCCTTTGATACAATCAGCATAATACTGAGCCGCTCCACCGATGGCATTTAAGTACACTCCGCCATGATCTTTCAAGGCAGCAAGGGTTTTCGGTCCCATTCCGCCTTTTCCGATGACGGCACGGATACCGAAACGCTTCATGATATCCCCTTGATAAGGCTCCTCACGAATCGATGTTGTCGGGCCAGCCGCTTTCACGTGCCAATTGCCCTCATCGTCCTTCAGCATGACCGGTCCGCAATGGTAGATGATTTGTCCGTCCAGATCAACCGGTGCATCGTTTTCGCTAAGATGTTTGTGGATTGCGTCACGCCCTGTGTACATGCGGCCGTTGATGTGAACGACGTCCCCCACTTTCAGTTCACGGATTTTTTCTTCCGTAATCGGCGCTTCAAGGACCACCACATTCGGCTGTTCATCTGAAGATGCCGCCGCCGTTTCAAGCTCCGCTTCCGACCCTTGAGTAAGGTCGATTTTTTCGCCTTCCTGATAGAACCACTCTTCAACTCCACCTGTTGCCGCATCAAGCTTCACACCTAAACGGCGGAATGCCCAGCAGTTATACGCAACGGAAACGAAGAAGCTTGCAGGGATACGATTCATGACTCCCACTTTACAACCAAGAAGCGTCGTTTCCCCGCCGAATCCCATCGTGCCGATTCCAAGCTCGTTGGCATTGTCCATCACATACTCTTCCAGTTTACGAAGATCTTCATTCGGATTCACATCATCCACGGAACGGAATAATTGTTCTTTGGCAAGATCATAACCGGAAGAACGATCCCCACCGATTCCGACACCGATGAATCCTGCGCTGCAGCCTTGACCCTGAGCCTGATACACCGAATGCATCACGCATTTACGGATTCCATCGAGGTCACGTCCGGCGCGGCCAAGTCCTTCAAGCTCACATGGAAGGCTGTACTGGATGTTTTTATTTTCACAACCGCCTCCTTTTAAAATCAGGCGAGCGTCGATATAATCCTTTTCCCACTGCTCGAACTTGATGACAGGCGTCCCAAGGCCAAGATTGTCCCCTGAGTTAGCACCCGTCAAAGAATCTACAGAGTTTGGACGAAGCTTTCCATCCTTCGTTGCCTGTACCATGGCCGCGTAGATCGCTTCTTTGATCTCAAGCTGATTCACGCCGACCGGTGTTTTTATTTTAAATGTAGGAAGACCTGTATCCTGACAGATCGGGGATACATTGTCATCCGCCATCTTTACGTTGTTTGAAATGGTGTCCAGACTCATCGCTGCACGGGTTCCTGCGTTTTCACGGGCTTTCGCCGATCGGATCGCACGTCGTACATCCTTTGGCAGGTTCGTGGATGTTTCCACAATTAAGTCATACATACTTTGCTGTAAAGTCTCTTTATTCATCGTTCTCCCCCTCTAAAGATCTCAATAACAGTCGTAATTTTCATACATCATTATACTCCTATAAGAATGAGATTGAAAGGGATTTCACAATGGAATTTCCTTCTCGAAATAACATGAAACCTCGTCTTCTTCCATATAAGTAAACCCGTTATTTTGATAAAAACGGATCGCGTCCGCCCACCGCTTGTTCGTTTCAAGGATGAGCCTGCGTGCGCCGAGGGAGTATGCTTTTTCTTCTAGATGTTGAAGCATGATGCGGCCGAGTCCGCATTTCCTGTAGGGAGAAAGCACGGACATCCGGACGATTTGATAGGTGTGTTCGGACTCTCTTCTGATCGCGCCGGTACAAATAATTTCGTCCTTCTCTCTTCCTACAAAAAAATGATGCTCATTGCCGTCATACTCAAGTGAAATATCATGAATATCGGGATTCAGGCTATGATCGATGAATCCGAACCGTTCGAGGAATCCGGATAGTATCACATTTTTCGCCTGCTCGCTTTGGTGTTTTTCGATGGGTGTGATGATCATGGGGTGTCGCTCCTTTAATAGATAGTGTTGTATTAAAGTTAGACATATTGGGGGAGAAATCCTGCTTATGCATTCTTGTCTTAGGGATGGAAGATGGGAGTATCGACCTTTGTGAGGACTTTATCACCACCAAGGTCCGTCCCTCAAAAAAATAAGAGCCCCACGAAGGACTCTTACTCACTCTTCTTAAATTGCTCGCATTTTACTTCTATATCATCGATCATGGCGATCAGGCGATCGATATCGTCAATGTCCGCTTGTTCAGGGTCGATCGAGTCCAGAACGTCGACGAACAGGTTCAGGCGCTGTTTTAAATAACTTACTTGTGAGTCTTTATCATTGATAGCTTTACCCAAGAGTTCTCTCTCCTTTCAGTACGTTTACTATGGTAACCAATAACTTTCCGATTGACAAGGGCTGACCCTTTCTCAATAATGGATAGATGACCTAATCATAAAGGAGCTTTTACGAATGAAAACTGATACTCTCTCCAAGAAAATGTCCATCGACCATGATCCTTGGGAGGCTTATTTAGATGTGGATGAGCACGGTGATATCACGCTTTCCAATATCGAATTCACCACCACGACGCTCTGTAACATGAGATGTGAGCACTGTGCCGTCGGTTACACCCTTTCACCGAAGGACCCGAGCGCACTGCCCATCGAACTGATTCTCGGAAAACTTGATGATATCAAGACTCTACGTTCCCTTAGTATTACCGGTGGGGAGCCGATGATGTCCAAGAAATCCGTAGAAAATTATGTGTTACCTCTACTCAAGTATGCACATTCCAGAGGCGTACATACCCAAATTAACTCGAATCTGACACTGGATCTTGATCGCTATTTAATGATAGCACCGTACCTCGATGTCCTGCACATCTCACATAATTGGGGAACGATCGATGAATTCATCGATGTCGGATTTGCCAATATGGAGCGGAAACCAACCAGGGAGCAGCGCCGGAAATTGTTTGACCGCATGATTGAAAACAGCCGTGCACTATCTGAACATGGAGTACTCGTTTCGGCGGAAACCATGTTAAATAAAAACACTCTGCCTTACCTGGAAAAAATCCACCGGCAGGTAGTCGATGAGATGAAATGTGGTCGTCACGAAATTCATCCGATGTATCCATCCGACTTTGCTTCGAGCCTTGAGACTCTTTCATTAGAAGAAACTCGGGACGCCATCCGGGATATTCTCGCATTCCGTGATGAGAATGTGTGGATGCTGTTCGGAACTCTGCCTTTCTACCCTTGCAGTTCTTCACAAGAAGATTTGGACCTTCTGAAGGAACTTTACTCGGCAAAAAAGGTGAGCGTCCGAAATGACCCGGACGGCCGTTCCCGTCTGAACGTGAACATCTTTACAGGAGACGTCATCGTCACGGACTTCGGTGACACCCCTCCTCTCGGAAATATCACGAACGATACACTTCCGGACATTTTTGAAAAGTGGAAAGAGCAGCCACTCGCGAAAGAACTGAACTGCCATTGTCCAATGGCCCGCTGCCTTGGACCGAACGTGCTTGTTAAGTCGATGTATTATCAGGATGTGGACTTTTCGAAGCGTGAAGCGAAGATTTCCCGTTCATAATGAAGATCGAAGCCCAAATCTGTTGTGGATTTGGGTTTTTCCTTTGGTACCACACTAAAGGTAAACTCGTACCACTAATAACCAAACACGTGCCACATTGGAATATCCCAATTCCTCCACTTAAGGTCCGTCCCTCAAAACCAACCCCAAAACCCTTATATAACAACGTTTCCCCACCAAAAAGCAAGGTCCGCCCCTCAACTTCTTCTTCTCAAAAAAAAACACTACGGATCTTCATCCGAAGTGTTTTTTATCCAATGGGTTCGCGGTCGTTGTTGGTGGTGATTTTATCAAGTGCCGGATCCATGACGTTGTATTTTTGTTTTTTGATTTCTGCATAGATCTTAGCTCTTCTTGCACCGAACCATACGCGTAATGTGATGAAAGCAATTAATAGACCTCCAAAAATAAGTAAATAATCCATTGTACCTCTCCTTCAATTCAGAATATTCTAATTATTATAACATATTAAAGTAAATAATAAAAGAGTGAAATAAGGATTTACCCGATTTCACTCTTCTTTAAACATTTATCTTGGTGTTTCGCTTGCCATGAAGCCGAAATGGACGTGATCCTGAACCGGAATCCACGCTCCGACTCCTTGTGACGTAACGTTTTTTACGACGATGGAGCGTTTGGTTCCTTTCATGACGAGGTACACTTCCCCATATGTCACTTTTCCTTTTTCGTTGATGGCAGGTGCGTATGCATACAGGTAACCAAGTCGTTTAGGTGAGATGTTATACACCTGGTCCTTCTTCGTCCCCGCACCTACTATTGTCTGGAATGCAAGTGGAAGCTTGGATTTATCCATGGCTTTGATGAGCATCATTTTTTCCACATCATCAGCATGGGGTACTTTCGCTGTCAATCCACCCTTCACGACTTTCTGTGCTTCTTGGACGTAGTGTATCTGGTAATTGTTTTTTCCTCCGCGGTTATCGAAGTAATTGGTATTGACCTTCTGGTATTCCCAGTTCGGGGAGGTTTCCGTTGATGCATAGTTCAGGGGCCATTCCCCTAGATAAATAGTGGCACGAAGTCCGATTGTCGGTGCTTTATTGACCGTGGACTCATTCAGCATGCGGATCAGGTTCGGATTTTCGATTCTCACATTGGAGGTTTCGATCAGTTCCTGACTCCATTCGCTTGGTTGAAGATACGGCTGATCCTGAGTGGAGTTCGGGTACGTATTTTCCTTGGCGATATTTAAAACAGAATTAGGGATTTTTACGCTGGTATCTTCCTTTGCCTTGGGAGCTTTCTCCGCTGCTTTTGGTTTTTCATTTGACTTTTTAGGACTGCTTTCAGCATGTATGCCTGTTGTTGCAACAAAAAATGCGAGAATGACCATAAGAACAGTGCGCATTATTTTCATTAATTTGACTCCTTTCAATCTTAGCTTAAGGGTTTGCCGTTAGTTTTTCCTAGAAGCCTCGCCTTATCCAAAAAACTTTATTTGAAAGAATATTTACAAAATTCTAATTTTATTTTATACTAATTTATGAAGAGAAAACGTTAGGCTTCTCCTACAAAGCATACTGACGTTTTCAATCATTCCTACATTCCCTAAAAAAAGCAGTGAAATCCTTTGACGGATTTCACTGCTTTTTTAGTCGTCACATGAACAATGAAGATCGATGCAATATGGCTTTGAAACGATCTTCTTTCCTTCCCATAAGATGAATGCTCTGACGGTGATACTTTCATTCATTCCGTGCTTAGGGTTTATGTCTGTTGAATATCCCCCGTCTTCTTTTGTCATAGTTGGATTTGGCTTGATGATACGCTTCAACTGTTCTTCCAACACTTCAAAGAATACCTCTACATTTTCAAGGGGAGACTCATCGCATATTACTTTCCCCGTTATACATGCTCCATCGCAGTCCACCATATCAGGAGCGCACAGGGTCAATTCCGGTTTCCTGCATATATCGCATCCGGCCCAGGCAAAAGCTCTATCTGTAATCATCCTGCCTTCCACTGAAGCACTCGCGAAAAGTGGGATGTCTTGAAAAATGGTACCCGAAGGGACTGAAGCTTCACTGGAAAACCTACCGTTTCCATCTGTTGTGACAATCCTATCCGAAAATTGAAGAATGGGGCTGTTTAAGATGACTTCTAAATCGGCAAGGGGTATACCGTCACACAACACTTCCCCCTTCACTTTTCCGCAGCAATCAATACTGTCTATATTATCGAGTTTGATTTTCGGGTGCTGACATGTGCAACGAATTCTGACCTTTTTCGTTTCAGCTGCCATTTCCACCCCTTTGATTTCAGCCGTTGCCCGAACCTCGGCTTCTTTGGATACATGTGAATCAGGGATCAGCCTTGCTTCATACTCTCCATTATCATTTGTTTTCAAGCTATCGGGGGTTATGGTACCCACATCTGGTGTAATCTTCAGCTTGATATCTACACCGGCAACCGGCTTTCCATCACAAGTGAAATTCCCCGTAATAGGCGCACCACAGCATTCGATGCAGTCCGGTACGCAGAGGGTCAGCTTCGGTTTTTCACAAGTGAGACAACCGGCACGAACGAACACCATTTCAGAAACCGCTATTCCATCTACCGTGGCTGTTGCTGTAAATGGCACCTCC
This sequence comes from Rossellomorea sp. YZS02, assembly GCF_033963925.1. Lineage (NCBI taxonomy): Bacteria > Bacillati > Bacillota > Bacilli > Caryophanales > Bacillaceae > Rossellomorea > Rossellomorea sp. YZS02. The sequence continues at coordinate 69,579 of NZ_JAXBLY010000003.1, forward strand.
CTAAATGGTGTATTCGGTGGAACGAAAGCAATGGTTGAGAATTCGCCGGTTTCATCTGTGACCACGATTGCAGGTTTGAACGTTATCACTGGGCTTGAAAGAGTGACTTGCTGATTCGCCAGTGGAAATCCTTCACATGAGAGATAACCTGCAATGATTCCTTTACAGTTAAGTTTTTTTATTTTCTGGATATGAATCTTCGGATGTTTACAGCGACAATCAATGATGACCTCTCCAGACGCTACAACCTGCTCCCCTTCAACCGTTGCTTTTGCTTTGAATAAAATGGTTTCCTGGAATCCGAGTCGCGGCCTGATCATGGTGACATATCTTCCATCTTCATCGGTGAATGCCGGATTAGGATCCACCTCCACTCCATCAGGTGTCGAGGAGATGACGGTAAATAATATTCTGGCACGCTGAATGGGTTTGCCATCGCATGTCAGCCTTCCGAACAGTTTCGCTCCTTCACAGGTGACAGTATCACACGGAACTTCAAGCGTTAACTTTGTCTTTCGGCACTTTTTACAACCTGCTATTACGGTATCACTGTCACTGATGGTTTTGCCATCAATTTCTGCTGTTGCTGTATAGGACGCCGTTTGAAACGGTGTTCCTTTTTTCACAGTGACAACAGAAGAAAATCTTCCGTCTTCATCCGTTATTGGTTCCGGAGTCTGGAACTTCAGAATGGATGAACCCGTCAATGTGACCGGAATATTAGCCTGAGGAACACCATCACAGGTGACTTTGCCTGATACGGTTGCCTGGCAGTCGATTTTTTTCAGCTTCTTTAGCTTGATGGATGGATTCTTACATTTCACACAGCGTACTACCACCTCCCTCGTTTCCGAGCACACCTTTTTCCCTCCAATTTTTGTCACAGCCGTAATGCGAATGGTTTCATTTACATCAGGAAACGGGACCAGAGTCGCCGTGTATCTTCCATCACTCTGTGTAATGGCAGGATTGGGAGTGATGACGACCCGGTTGGATTCGGATTCGATGATGAAGGTGATGGCTGCATTTCCGATTGCAAGCCCATCGCACAATAGCCTTCCCTTGATCTTTGTTCCCTTACAGCCGACAGGACAAGGAATGGGATCTAGCGAGAGGTCAGGATCTTTACATTTGATACAGTCCACTCTTACAGAAATGGAATCACTGATAGTCTTTCCGATGACGACAGCCGTTGCCGTAACGATGACATTCGGTGTAATCGGCGTCCCTGGTGCCACGGTCACCTTCGTCGAAAAACGCCCCGTGCTGTCGGTGACCGGTGTCGGATCATCAAAGTCCAGAAGATCCATACGCGAAGATGTCAAAGTGACCGTCACACCTTGAAGGGGCTGAAAATCACACAATACTCTTCCGCTGATGATGCCTTTACAGCTGATGATACCGATATCGTCTAATTGTATGGTTGGATTTTTACACCCTTTAAAGGGAAAGATCCCTTGACATCCTCTAGGCGGTAAATCAATTTTGCAATCGATGACTTTACCGTTCGTCGGTTTTTTCTTTTTTTTCATGCTACTCATTCCTTTGCACAGAAACTCTCTTGGTATCTTATTCAGAAATGAGTAGGCGGTTCTCACAAAATGATTTCCTTGTTCTTTGCAATAGAAAAAGCCCCGGCAGGGAAACTGCCGAGGCTTTATTAGATTACAGTAAATAAAAACCGATCCCCATGATGAAGTAAGCTGCAAGCAGGGTCAACCCTTCAAACCAGTTGGTTTCCCCATCATTGGAAATGATCACCGTCAGTAAGACTGCGGATACCATGGCCACGAGTTCCGGTAAAGTAAATACGAGTGACATGCTTTTTTCGAAAAATAACGAAACCAGGACCAGTACAGGTGCTACAAACATCGCGACCTGCAAGGTGGAGCCGACGGCAATTTCCACTGCGACATCCATCTTATTTTTATACGCCATAATGACCGCTGAAGCATGCTCAGCCGCATTTCCTACAATGGCGACGATGATAATCCCGATGAAGAGTTCGCTCCAACCGAAAGCTTCCCCTACTTCTTCGAAGGTATGGACAAGTCGTTCAGAAACATATGCCACTGCAAGAGTAGATACAGCGAGGATGAGTAACGCCTTCCCCTTGCTCCACTCCGGTTCTTCGTCGTGATCGTGAGCACCTTCTCCCCCCTCGCTCTGATACACTCCGCGGTGAGTGACAAGTTTGAAGAAAAGAGCGAATAGGTAAAGGAGGATCAAAATGACCGAGATCCCGATGGAAAGGCTCATCGTCCTTCCTTCATTCATATCCATGGAGAACACTTCAGGAATGACGAATGCCACAATGATGGCGAACATGAGAAGCCCTGAATTATGACGGGCGTCAAACACGTTGAATTTCTGGCGCTTGAATTTGACTCCTCCGACGAAGAAGGAAAGGCCGGCGACCAGAAGAAGATTCCCGAGAACGGATCCTGTCAGGGAAGCCAATACGACCCCGATCAAACCAGCTTTCAGCGCAAAGATGGAAATGATCAATTCAACAGCATTACCGAAAGTGGCATTTAAGAGTCCGCCGATGCGGGGACCCGATACAACAGCCAAGCTTTCCGTTGCCCTTCCCATGAAGGCTGCCAGTGCAATGATGGTGACGCAGTAGACAACAAACATGATGACACTTGGCCAATGAAGCAAGGAACCGATCACCGAAACCGGGACACCTGCGAATACGAGCAGAGTAAATACTTTATTCACGTTAACGATCCATCCTTTTTCAGAAATTTGGTTAAAACAGTCCTGATTAGACACATTAAAGATAGAACCCATTTTGGAGGAATATTCATGGCACAATCCTTGAAAGATAAAATAGTAGAACTGTTTTCCCATCATAAAATCGGCACCCTTGCCACCATCCGTGACAACAAACCGTACTCTCGGTTTATGATGTTCGATCATGACGATCTTACTCTCTACACGGCAACTAACGAACATGCCCATAAGGCCGAAGACATCGCACAGAATCCTTATGTGCATATCCTTCTCGGGTATGACCGTGACTCTAATCATGAACATTATGTAGAAATCGAGGCAGAGGCGTCGGTCGAAGAATCCACGGACCTGAAAGCAAAATTCTGGAACGAAAAACTCAAGCACTGGATCGCAAGCCCCGACGATCCCGAATACCTGCTCCTCAAACTCACCCCCAAAACCATCCTCTACTACGAAAAACCTGGCAGCGAACCTCAGGAACTGTAGAGGAGTTCATTCTGAAGAGGGACGGACCTCTACCAAGAAGAGTTAGGATAGGGTCGTTGTCATTTCGAGGGACGGACCTTCGCATCGGTAGAGACCTACTAAGGTTTCTATCTATTCCGAGGTCCGTCCCTCGTCTATTGACTCACTTCACCCGAATCCCTCATTCATTAGGGACGGACCTCCACACAATGATCATCCTCACGTAACCATCAGCGGATGGAGGTCCGTCCCTCCAAACTTTTTATCCCACCAATTCAAACGTTTCCTCAATCTTAATGCTGTCCTGTACCGATTGCACCATGGAGCAGTTCTTCCTTGTAAGCTTCATGGCCTTTTCGATCTTTGCTTCGTCAAGGTCCGTCCCTCTGATGGTGAAGTGGAGGGAGATGGCTTCGACGCGGTTGGCTTCGTCTTCGTTGCGGGTGACGTCGGCTTTGATGTGGATGTCGTCGAATTGAATGCGCATCTTTTCCAGTACTTTACGCAATACGCCCCCACTGCAAACGGCAACGGATGATACGAGCAGCTGGAACGGGCGGAATCCATATTCTTCGTTACCCGATACCTCCAGTTTTCCAAACCCTAAATCTGTGTAAAATCCGCCTTCTTGCATTTTATATTCCATTTCTTCTTCATTCCTTCCTATATATGTTAGTAGATGTTTTGATTTTACTCTATTCATCCCGTATTGCCAAACATTGCAATTGAGGGTACCATCAAAGAAGACATTTACTACGATTGGGAGTTCTGACAAATGAATCAAACATTATCCTTCCGTTTCAAGGTCCTTGTCGGGATCGTTGCCATTTCCGGTTTTTCACAAGGAATGCTCCTTCCCCTCATCGCCATCATATTTGAGCAGGACGGCCTGTCCTCCTCCCTGAACGGATTAAACGCAACAGCCCTTTACATCGGAATTCTGCTGGCTTCTCCTTTAATGGAACGCCCCCTGCAGAAAATCGGCTATAAACCGATGATCATCATCGGCGGGATTGTCGTCGCAGTATCACTCTTATTATTCCCGGTGTGGAAGTCCTTCTGGTTCTGGTTCATCCTCCGCCTTCTGATCGGAATCGGTGATCACATGCTCCATTTCTCTACCCAGACGTGGATCACGTCGTTTTCACCGAAAGAGCATCGCGGACGGAACATATCCATTTACGGAGTTTCCTTTGGAATCGGATTCGCCGTCGGACCGATGATGACCCAGCTCATCACGATCCATCAGGCATTGCCGTTCATCATTTCTTCCTTATTAAGCTTAACAGTTTGGATGTTTGTCTTTAAATTACAGAATGAACACCCGGAGCAGCAGAACATCGGGAGTGCCTCGTTCCTCGGATCATTCCAGCGTTTCGGAAAGGTTCTCAAATATGCATGGGTCGCCTTGTTGCCACCTCTCGGATATGGATTCCTGGAAGCCTCCCTGAACGGGAACTTTCCTGTTTTCGCCCTGCGAAACGGTCTTTCCATTGAAGCCGTGGCGATCCTCCTTCCTGCATTTGCAGTGGGAAGCATCATCTCACAGGTCCCCCTTGGGATCTTGAGCGACAAATATGGTAGACAAAATGTCCTCCTCATCGTCATGATGATCGGATTCCTGTGTTTCTCGGCTGCCGGCATCGTATCCCAATCCACACTCGGCCTATTCATTTGCTTTACTCTTGCAGGGATGGCCGTGGGTTCGACGTTTTCCCTCGGCATCAGCTATATGACAGATCTCCTTCCCAAGGAATTACTGCCAGCGGGAAACATCATGTGCGGAATCTTCTTCAGCTTCGGCAGCATGATCGGCCCATTCATCGGCGGAATCACCATTGATTGGCTAAAGGGATCAAGCTTCTTCTATTTGATCGCCGGCATGATGCTGATGATTTTTGTGAGCCTTCTACTCTTTTCTTTTCAAAATCGGCATGGAGAAATAACCCAGAATAACTAGCACAAAATGCTTTCCATCCTCATATACTTGTGGTAGGATTAGATTATAATAATTACAAATTACTAACTTTATATATTTTCAGCTAAGAGCACGTGTTGTTTTGCTGTCACCTTTCACTGGTGGCAGCTTTCGTCGTTTTATAGGGGTAATGACGTTGATTATTATTCTCAATGAGAATCTCCCATTTTCAATTAATCAAAGGAGGAACATACTATGAGCTCACAATCCAAAGCACTAACAATGGGGACACCGAATGATAAAATCCACTTCCTTGAAAAAATAAAGCCCCATGCAGAATTGATCGCAGCCCTCATCAGCGGTGTGTTTATACTACTCGGATGGCTGACATCAAATGATGACTCAAGCATGAGCATCATCTTCTACCTCCTTGCTTTTGCCATCGGAGGTTTCGCCAAAGCGAAAGAAGGAATCGAAGAAACCATCGAAAACAAGGAACTGAATGTGGAAATGCTCATGATTTTTGCCGCCGTCGGTTCTGCCATCATCGGATACTGGACGGAAGGTGCCATCCTGATTTTCATCTTCGCCGTCAGCGGAGCACTTGAAACGTATACAATGAATAAAAGCCAAAAAGAAATTTCTGCCCTTATGCAGCTACAGCCGGAAGAAGCATGGCTCGTCACCGATTCCGGGGAAAAGAAAGTCAGTGTCTCAAGCCTTGAAATCGGCGACCATATCCTGATCAAACCAGGTGAACGGGTACCAACGGATGGTGTCGTCGTAAAAGGCACGACTTCCATCGATGAAGCGGCGATTTCCGGTGAAGCCGTCCCTGTTTCAAAAGGTCAGCGGGATGAAGTGTTCGCCGGTACGGTCAACATTAACGGTGCCATCACGGTAGAAATGACCAAACCGAGCAGCGAAACCCTTTTCCAAAAAATCATCGATCTTGTTCAATCGGCACAAAGTGAAAAATCCCCTTCCCAGCAGTTCATTGAACGGTTCGAAGGGACGTATGTCAAAATCGTGCTCGCCGTCGTGTTCCTGATGATGTTCCTCCCTCACTACATCCTCGGATGGAGCTGGACGGAAACATTTTACCGAGCCATGGTCCTGCTCGTAGTCGCATCACCGTGCGCCCTGGTCGCTGCCATCATGCCGGCCAGTCTTTCGGCAATCTCAAACGGTGCCCGCCACGGAATCCTTTTCAAAGGCGGTGCCCATCTTGAGAATCTGAGTAATATCAAGGCGATCGCCTTTGATAAAACAGGGACCTTAACGAAAGGGAAACCCGTTGTAACAGACATTCTGATTGCTGAAAATGAGGATGAACAAGAAATAATGGGTGTCGTGGCTTCCATTGAAAACCAATCCAATCACCCACTCGCACAAGCCATCGTCGGTCACTCAACCCGGGAGCTTAACGTGGAGCTCACCCAACCCGACTCCCTTGAAGATGTATCCGGCTGGGGAGTCAAAGCCCTTATGAAAGGGTCTGAATGGAAAATCGGGAAAGCCGACTTTGTGGATAAAATGTTAGCAGAACGGTTTATGGACGGAGCATACGAAAGAATTGCCTCCGAAGGAAAAACAACCGTATTTGTCGCAAAGGAAAAGAAGATTGTGGCCCTGATCGCTTTAAAAGACGTCGTACGAAAGGAAACCGTCGAAGCCTTGAAGCTCCTTGAGAAGGAAGGCGTCCAAACGATCATGCTGACGGGTGACAATGAGAAAACAGCCCGTGCCATTGCAGAAGAAGCAAAGGTCGCAAGCTACATTGCCGAATGCCTTCCTGAAACGAAAGTAGATGAACTGAAGAAATTGAAGCAGCAATTCGGGACCGTTGGGATGGTCGGCGACGGAATTAACGACGCCCCTGCCCTTGCAACGGCCAACGTAGGGATTGCCATGGGGGAAGGAACCGACGTCGCCCTGGAAACCGCCGATGTCGTGCTGATGAAAAACGACCTTACCCGAATTGCCGAAGCCATCAAACTATCAAAAAAAATGAAAAGCATTGTCCAGCAAAACGTCATCTTCTCCATCGCCGTCATCATGTTGTTGATTGCTTCAAACTTCCTGCAGATCCTTGACCTTCCATATGGGGTCATCGGTCATGAAGGAAGTACGATTCTGGTCATCCTGAACGGTCTGCGCTTGTTGAAGTGACGTGTCGGAGCATCCAATCTCTATGATTGGGTGCTTTTTCATTTAACGTTATCGTAAAATAAATAATCATACCCTACAGTTCAATCTTATCCACATGTGAATATCTCTTCTACCAAACAAATTTCATCCACAACCTATCACCCACGACTTATCCACTATTAAGATTCCGAAACTCACTCGTTTCCACCTTCTCCAACCAAGGTCCGTCCCTCCACGCACTAATATTTTACTAAAATAATAATTTGTTATTGCTTTCTTGAAAGGGATATCATAAAATGTGTTTATGTTAGAAGTGCAAACGGTTGCATCTATTTTGCATACTATCTTGTTACATAGCGCGTTAAGATGAATACATAATAAAAAACGTTTCTTTTTATCCTGAAATGTAAACGCACTCATGTTATCCAATGTAAGAAAAATAGTCCAATAGATTGATATTAAAGGAGGAAACGGGTTTATGAAGAATTTATTGTCATTTGATTTTTGGCAGAAGTTCGGGAAAGCACTGCTTGTGGTCGTGGCTGTCATGCCAGCTGCAGGGATTATGATTTCCCTCGGTAAGTTGATTGCCATGATGGGTGGAGACATCACATTAGTGCAAACGATTGCAAGAGTAATGGAAGATATCGGATGGGGAGTCATCACGAATCTCCACATCCTGTTCGCCGTAGCCATCGGTGGCTCATGGGCGAAAGAACGTGCAGGTGGAGCATTCGCTGCCCTGATTGCATTTATTCTGATTAACCGTATTACAGGAGCCATCTTCGGAGTGAGCGGGGATATGCTTTCAAATCCGGAAGCAACGGTCTCTTCCCTATTTGGCCAAACGCTGGTCGTTTCAGATTATTTCACATCTGTCCTTGGAGCACCGGCTTTGAACATGGGTGTGTTCGTCGGAATCATTTCCGGTTTCCTTGGAGCGAATCTTTTCAACAAGTATTACAACTACAGTAAGTTACCTGATGCCCTTTCCTTCTTTAATGGAAAACGCTTCGTACCCTTCGTCGTGATTGTAGGCTCCATCATCATTGCCGTCATCATGTCGATTGTCTGGCCTTTCATCCAAGGGCTTCTGAATGACTTCGGTCAATGGATCGCCACATCACGTAACACGGCACCAATCATCGCACCATTCGTATTCGGTGCATTAGAACGTCTGTTATTGCCATTCGGTCTGCATCATATGTTAACGGTACCAATCAACTACACAGAACTTGGCGGGACTTACACGATCCTCACAGGATCAAGTGCTGGATCGACGGTTGCCGGTCAAGATCCATTATGGCTTGCCTGGATCGCAGACTTGAATAACTTCCTGGCAGCGGGAGACACAGCAAGCTACAAACAGCTGTTGAATGACGTCACACCTGCCCGCTTCAAAGTAGGTCAAATGATTTTATCCACAGCTGCCCTGATCGGTATCGCGTACGCTATGTACCGCAATGTGGATAAAGATAAAAAGAAAAAATACAAATCTATGTTCTTCTCAGCAGGTTTAGCTGTATTCTTAACCGGTGTTACTGAGCCGATCGAATTCATGTTCATGTTCGCTGCCCCACTTCTATATGTTGTGTATGCAATCATGACGGGACTTGCCTTCGCGATTGTGGATATCGTTCACATCCGCGTCCACTCATTCGGATCCATCGAGCTTCTGACCCGCGTGCCGATGATCATCAAAGCAGGTCTGTGGGTCGACCTTGTGAACTTTGTCATTGCATGTATCGTATTCTTTGGCCTGAACTTCACGGTTGCCAACTTCCTGATCAAGAAGTTCAACTTCCCGACTCCAGGTCGTAACGGAAACTACATTGAAGACGAAGCTTCAACAGGCGGCGGTACGGTAAGTGCCGATTCCATCGCCCCAAAAGTCGTTGCCATGCTTGGCGGGAAAGAAAACATCGTAGACGTGGATGCCTGCATGACACGCCTTCGCGTGACGGTAAAAGACACTGCCCTTGTCGGTACAGAGCAAGAATGGAAGAAGAACGGAGCTCTCGGACTCATCCTGAAAGACAAAGGCGTCCAGGCCATCTATGGTCCAAAAGCAGACGTCATCAAATCGGATATTCAAGATTTGTTAGGAGCGTAATCCATGAAATTACTTACGTTGAATTGTCACTCCTGGCAGGAAGACAACCAACACGAAAAAATTTCGACCTTAGCCGATGACATCGCGGAGAAATCCTACGATGTCATCGCCCTACAGGAAGTAAGTCAGCTGATCGAAAGCGAAACCGTCCAAGGGTTGGTCAAAAAAGACAATTTTGCCCTGGTCCTCCTTGGGGAACTGGAGAAGCGTGGTGTAACAGATTATACACTCGTCTGGGACTTCGCTCATATCGGATACGACATGTATGAAGAAGGAGTCGCCATTTTAACCATACACCCGGTCGTGGAAGAACACCGCTTCTTCATTTCAAAAAGCCACGATCAATCCTATTGGAAAACCCGTAAAATCGCTGGGGCGACGATTTCATATAAAGGAAAGCCCTTCACTTTCTATTCCTGTCACCTCGGCTGGTGGACGGATGATGAAGAACCATTCCAATTCCAGGTCGATAGCTTGATGGAACAGGTCACCCCTGAATCCCCATTCTTCTTAATGGGCGACTTCAATAACAACGCCCTGATCCGTGGGGAAGGCTACGATTACCTTCTTTCCAAAGGGCTTGTGGACACGTTCAATGAAGCTGTAGAACGGGACAGTGGAGTCACTGTTCAAGGAAACATTGCCGGATGGGACGAGAACAAAGTCGATTTGCGGATCGATCTTATTCTTTCCAGTGAAAAAATTCCGGTGAAATCATCCCGGGTTATCTTTAATGATGATAATAAACCTGTCGTCTCGGACCATTTTGGAGTGGAAGTGTTACTTGGAGAAAGCAACTGATCTTGGATCGGTTGCTTTTTTTGTGCTGATTAGTTTTCGACCGGTATGTTCGTTTATCAACCGAAACCGATGGGATATCGACCGTTCTACATCCACCGGCAAAATCTGCAACTCCCTGGCACTCCACTCCCCCAACGTTTAATAATCTCCGAGTAGTGGTAAAAATCACTATACAAGATTAGGAGGTTTGACTATGGGAAACAAACTCGCAGGGCAACTAGCAGCAGATATTATGGAACAATGGAAAATCAAGCATGTATTCGGTCTTCCCGGTGATTCGATCAATCACTTCGTCGATGTACTCCGAAGTGAAAAAGAGGAAATCGAGTTCATCCAGGTCCGGCATGAAGAAGTCGGGGCGCTCGCCGCATCATCCTATGCAAAGCTGACAGGAAACATCGGTGTCTGTTTATCCATCGGGGGGCCAGGCGCCATCCATCTATTAAACGGCCTGTATGATGCAAAAGCCGACGGAGCACCCGTATTGGTCCTGGCAGGTCAGGTGGCAACAGAAGAACTCGGGATGGATTCATTCCAGGAGGTACATCTGGACCGCGTATTTGCAGATGTCTCCGTTTACTGTGAAAGGGTGTCATCACCAGAGTCCCTTCCAGACTTGATGAATCAGGCGATCCGGACCGCTTACGCCAAAAAAGGGGTATCCGTATTGATCATCCCCGACGATATACCAGGACAAAAAATCAAGGACGGTGTGAAGGCCACATCAAGTATCCCGGCCAGATCCATCCCCGCACCAATGGATCAAGACGTGAAGACCGGTTTGGATTACTTACATAAATCGAAACGTCCGGTCATCCTTGCAGGAACGGGCTCCAAACATGCAGCACGTGAACTCGAGAGATTCGCAGATAAAATCGCAGCTCCCGTCATTTTCACTCTCCCTGCAAAGGGCATATTCCCTGATAAGCATCCCCATAATCTCGGACAGCTCGGTCAAATCGGGACGAAGCCCGCCTATGAAGCCATGGAAGAAGCCGATCTTCTCATCATGATCGGGACCTCGTTCCCTTATCGAGATTTCCTTCCTGATGATACACCTGCCATCCAGATTGATGCGGATCCAACCCAAATCGGGAAAAGATATCCGGTCTCTGCCGGGATCGTCGGCGACTCGAACCTGGTCCTGAAACAATGGAACCAGCAATTCCCCTACAAAGAGGACCGCTCCTTTTTAGAAGAATGCCAGACCAATATGAAGAACTGGTGGACGCACGTTGAAAAAGATGAAGTCGAAGTGACGACACCCATGAAGCCCCCTCAAGTCATCGCTGCCCTCCAGAAGATCGCAGACGATGATGCGACACTGTCCGTCGATGTCGGGAATGTGACGGTATGGACCGCGCGACACTTCAAAATGACCAATCAGAAGATGATCATCTCGAGCTGGATGGCGACGATGGGCTGCGGACTCCCGGGCGCAATCGCAAGCGGAATTGCCGAACCTGACCGCCAGACAATTGCCGTGTGCGGAGACGGAGGCTTTACCATGGTGATGCATGATTTCGTCACTGCCGTCAAATACAAGCTCCCGATCATCGTCGTGATCATGAACAACCGGAAGATCGGCATGATCAAGTATGAGCAGGAATCAATCGGACACCTGGAATATGAAACCGACCTACAGGACATCGATTTTGCCCAATTTGCCAAAGCATGCGGAGGAGAAGGCTATCGCGTCATCAAGCATGAGGACTTGCAGCCTGCCTTTGAGATGGCGGCCAAATCCAATAAGCCGGTCATCATCGACTGTGTGATCGAAGACCAGCCTCCTCTTCCAGGTAAGATCAACTTTGAGCAGGCAGCAGGCTACTCCAAGCACGTCATGAAGAAATTCTTCAAAAAGCACGAGGCCGAAATGCCACCGCTGCGTAAAGCATTGAAACGACTATTTTAACAACGTGAGCCTGTAAAAGGGCTCACTTTACTATTGGAGGAATGAGTATGAACAGCATATCCATCATTCAGTGGATTCTCCTTACGGTCATCGTTCTCGCACTCCTGATCCCCATCGGACTTATCGTTTATCTATGGCTGACCGACGAAAAACAAAAGGAGCATGCGGTGCTAAGGAATTTCCCCGTTCTCGGAAAAATGAGATACATCCTGGAGAAAATCGGTCCGGAACTGAGACAGTATCTCTTTCATAATGACAACGAAGGGAAACCCTTCTCAAGACTGGAATACACCAATACCGTCATGGCGGGAAAGTATAAATCCCGGATGCTCGGGTTCGGATCTGAACGTGACTTTGAAAAGGAGGGTTACTATATTCGAAACACCCTGTTCCCTATACAGCGGGACGAACTCAGGATCGATCAGACCCCAAAAGTGAAAACCAAAGTATATAAACTGGACAAAGACAATTTACTGAGCCGACGGGAACACCGGGAAGAAGCAGAAGCAGATCCTTTTCTCCTGAAAGACGAGGATGCCCCCGTCATTGGCGAGCATACTTGCAGGCACCCTTTTAAGGTGAAAGGACTTGTCGGCCAGTCCGCCATGAGTTATGGGTCACTCGGTGAGCAGGCGATCACGGCGCTGTCGACCGGCTTGAACCTCGCTTCCGGATCATGGATGAACACTGGAGAAGGTGGATTATCCAAGCATCACCTGAAAGGAGGCGTCGATATCATCTGCCAGATCGGCCCCGGCCTATTCGGTGTCCGGACAAAGGATGGTGAATTTTCCTGGGAAGAATTCAAGAAGAAGAGCGAACTGAAAGAAGTGAGGGCCTTCGAATTGAAACTCGCACAAGGGGCCAAAACCCGGGGCGGTCACGTTGACGGAAAAAAAGTGACAGAGGAGATTGCCAGCATCCGCAACGTGGAACCGTGGACATCCATCGACAGCCCGAACCGGTTCAAGGAGTTTAACTCCAACGAACAGATGCTGAACTTCATCGAACAGCTGCGGGAAGTTGGCGGCAAACCCGTTGGCATTAAATTGGTCGTAGGGAATACCAACGATATCGAAAGCCTGGCCTCCTATATGGCCACTTCAGGTAAGCATCCCGATTTCATCACCGTGGACGGTGGAGAAGGCGGAACAGGCGCATCTTATCAAGAACTGGCGGCATCTGCCGGAGTTCCGATCAAATCGGCCCTTCCCTTCCTCCACGATACACTCGTGAAATACGGTGTCCGGGACAAAGTCAAAATCTTCGCTTCAGGGAAACTGTTGACGCCGGATAAGATTGCCTTCGCACTCGCACTCGGAGCCGACTTCGTCAACATCGCCCGGGGCTTGATGTTCTCTGTAGGCTGCATCCAGGCGCAGGTCTGCCACACGAACAACTGCCCCGTCGGAGTTGCCACCACCGATAAGAAGCTGCAACGCGCTTTGATCGTCGAAGAAAAATCGTTCCGGGTCTGCAACTACATCATCTCTCTGCGCGAAGGCCTGTACAACCTGGCCGCTGCCTCAGGAATCGATACACCGACGAAGTTTGGACGGGAACACATCGTATTTCGAGATGAGGATGGACGATTGCATCCGATGCAGCCGGAAAAGACTATGTCATAATGGAGAGAAGCAGCCGACTTTGGGTCGGCTGCTTCTTTTTTTATTGGATGGAAGGTTTGGGGATTGGATATAGGCCGTTCCGCCAAAGCACGCCTTCTTTTGACCGCGCCCTCAGTCAAATCAACACCCCCACCCCAACAAAAAAGCACAGCGCCCTAAGACGCTGTGCCCACCATCTACTTCAACTCCACATTATCAATCACCACATCATGAGCGCCAATCGATGATCCGATTTTACCTAGCAGGAACTTCAGGCTCGTGTCATCGCCAACAGGCATCGTGAACGTATATTCATATCGTGTTTTATCTCCACTAAGCTGAGCGACTTCTGATAAATATCGTGTATACGCGGCATTTTCCAGTGTCACTTCCATCGTACGGTCGACCGTCGAACTCGCATCAAAGGAAAGCGTGTATTCCACTCCCGGCTGAAGCTTTAAGCCACCCTGGAAAAGTTGAACACTCCAAGTTTCGTTTCCTTCATACCCGATTGAAATCTTTGCCTGTCCATTTTCTTCTGTTACACCCCCAGAAGCATCAAAATGGATGTAATTTTCCCAGAACTCTAAATTGGCATCGAATGAACCGTTTTGAACCATATTCGCACCCGGCGCTCCCGCAATTTTCTTTAACTTTAGATTATCAAGCTTTACCTCATCGGTGCTTCCACCGAGTTGGATGAAAAGCTGTGATTCCAAATCTGTCACATCCGGCGTCTTGAAACTCATAACATGCTTTTCCCAATCACCAATCAGAGGGATGGTTTCAGAAGCATAAACGACTTCTCCGTCCTTACTTCTCATTTCTACCTGAATATCACGGGCACTCTCTGCAGCACCATCAAATGTCAATTCATATTCATTGAAAGCCTTAAGCTGAATGCCTTTTTGCACCAGTTGAACATCGTCTGTTTCATTTGAAGGCTTTGTCGCGAATACCCGCGCCTCCGGATCCACTCCGATGGAATCAGCACTCTTAGAACCTACCAGGTTCCAATATAACAGACGGTCAGGGAATCCCTGGTCGAATGTTCCGTTATAGATCAGGTTCCCGCTTGGAAGTGCGGGTTTGGATGCATCCGGATCCACTTCTACAGGAGGGATCTCTTCCACCTGGACATTCCCGATCCACACAGGAAGCTTGGACAATCCAAGATTGAACTCCACCCGTGCTGCAAGATCAATTTCCTCGGTCATTTGGAACACCATTTCATAAGATTCCAGTCCATCATTTAAAGAAAAGGCTTCACTGTTTGAATAGGCACTGTACCCCCTGTCTGCCCCTCCACCGACTTTTACATTGATCGGTCTTGAGCCAGTCGACTTCGCATCAAAGGACACACGGTAGTATCGTCCCTTCCCCAGGGAAACATCCTGAACGAGCTGTACAGAATAAGGCTGGCTTCCCGGCTCTTCTACATCTACTTTTGCAAAATTTCTTCCATCAAGCTGATCCAGGGACAGATTCGCTTTCCCTCCAAAATCAGGTACGGTCAAGAAGTACCAGTAATCGGTATTCGGTACCCCTGCAATTCCGTCAACTTCCTCCCATTCCTGATCGAATCCATTGTTATAAATCATGTTTCCATCTTCCAATGGCTGCTTCGCGTTTTCCGGTAATGGTGCCTGTTCGAATACAGGAAGTTCCGACGTTTGATACGGCCTTCCCGTCAACTCATACACCCGTACATAGTCAACATCCATGGATTGAGGGAACATCGTCTCTTCCGTCGGATCACCGTCGAAATTCCCGCCTATGGCCAAATTCAACAGCATATGGAACGGCTGATCAAAAGGAGCAGGATACGTGAAGTTGGCTGCATTGCCTGCCCCTTTGCTGAACCAGTTGTTCTGGGTCTGACGGAGCTTCCCGTCTACATACCAGCGGATTTCCCCCGGCTCCCATTCCACTGAGTACACATGCTCGTCTGCGATAGTCGAACCATCTTCAAATTCATATTCCGCTCCGGTATATTTATTATTCGGCCAGCTTTCTCCGTAATGAAGGGTGCCGATTGCATTATGAGGTTGACTCCCCTTTGCTTCTAAAATATCAATCTCACCTGAAGCAGCCCATCCTCCGTACCGGTCATCTTCCGGAAGCATCCAGAACGCCGGCCAATATCCCTTTCCGACTGGCAGTGATGCTTTCATTTCGAATTTCCCGAATGCTTTGGAAAACAGTCCCTTCGTTTTCAGGCGGGATGACGTATAAGAAGATCCGTTATAGTTTTCTTTTTTTGCCGTGATCACTAATTTTCCATCTTCTGTTTTCGCATTTTCCGGGCGGTCTGTATAGTATTGCTTTTCATTGTTTCCCCATCCAGTAATAAAGGTTCCATTTGCATCGGTATAGCCGTTGCCGATATCAAACGTCCACTTGTTACGGTCAATTTGATCCTCATTGAATTCATCATTCCAGACGAGGGACCATGGTGTGACAAAAGAAGAAGCGTCACTGGTTTCGTTTCCATTGAAAACAATGGTGCTGTCTAACGTCGCTTTCTCAATGGAACCTTCCCCATCAATGGTGGAACCTTTACCTGCTTCAGACACCTGAAGCTCTTTTACGACCCCAGACGAAAGGACGACGGATGAAAGCGTGTTCAATTCTAACCGGTCTGCAATCCCTTCAAGTTCTACCTGCGCTTCTCCCTTTTTTCCAGAAGTCGTAATCGTTTCAAACTCTCCTACTAGATCTGCTTTTTTTGTCTTCACATTCGAAGCGGATACCGTCACATCTTGAAATCCTTCAAACGTAATTTCGTTTTCTTTCAGTAATACATTTCCTTCCACTACTGTTTCTTCAACGATTGATTCTCCAGTAACCGTGATCTTTGAAAGATGGCCCGGCCCTTTGACGGAAAGACTATGCAACTCGGAATCTGTCAGTTTAAGGGTATCGGGGGCTTCACCCTTAAACAGGGTCTTCCCTTGTACCGTCACGTTTTCAAGGGATATGTCTTTCCCGGCATCCGGCGTGATCACCAGGTCCCCTTCAATGGTTATGTCCTTTAACGTTGAATCTTTGAGGTGATAAGGTTTATCTTTTTGTGGTGCGGCTTTGCCGATTCCTGGTGGCAGAGTGAAGATGAGACATGCAGCGGTAAACGAAGTGACAGCTTTTTTCAACATGTGAACGCCTCCTGATTTTACTTATGTCTCACGTGGGACATTTGTATATAACTATAAAACCCTCATCACCGTTTGACAACATTTTTCTACCATAGTAATCTCCCATTCAATAAAAAAAGCCTGTTCCTATGAGGATCAGGCTTTACGTTCACGGCAGGAGTCCCTTGTTACAAGAGTAGCTTGAAATGGACTCATTTTTTCATAAGGGGTCCCTTCGATCCAGTGAATCAGCTGCTCCACCAATGCCACCGCCATTTCCACCCTGGGAACGCTCATGGTCGTGAGTGCAGGGGACGTATACTCCGTCAACAGAATATTATCGAAACCGATCAGGGAAACATCTTCCGGAACATCCAGGCCCGCCTCTCTCAATGCCTTGAGGGCACCAAAGGCAATATGATCATTGGAACAAAGGATGGCCGAAGGAAGGACATCCTTCTCCATCCAATGACGCACGGCATCACTTCCCGATTGTTCCATGAACCTGCCCTTATATATGTACTCGGGTTTCAGGGGAATCCCTGCTGCTTCCACTGCCTTTTGAAAACCGTGAAGGCGTTCCAATGCTGCAGGATTATCTTCATCGCCCGTTATGATGGCGATTGCTTCATGACCAAGCTCAATGAAATGATTCGTCGCTTCCATCGCCCCCTGTTCATTTTGTAATTGAGGCATGGGAACAAGAGACGTTCGATGCGTTACATTGTTCTGATCAAAAACCCCGACCAAAAAGCCTGCTGACAGGATTTCATCTACAATTCCCTGTACATTGCTCCAGCTGATGATGATACCCGCATCAATACTCTTCTCCCGGTAAAGCTTCAGCACCGGGGTCGGATCATCCAACTCCGTCATGGTCACGAGAACCTTATACCCACGGAGAGAACAGGCATTGATCACAGCCCCAATCACTACGCTGTAAAAAAGATCATCCGAATAGATCCTGGCCTTCCCTGGATCCTGAATGATGAATAATCCGATTGTATGGGTCTTCTTTTTCACCAGCCGTCGTGCTGACACATTTGGCTGATACTGATTCTCTTCCATAATCTTCAAGATCCGTTCCCTGGTTTCGGCCCGCACCTGATCCGAATCATTCAACACCCGCTGCACCGTCTTCCGGGACACCCCCGCAAGCCTCGCTATATCAAAAATATCCATAATATCCTCCCGAATGGTTGCTTCTTCCTATTATATCCCATGAAGATTGGGTTGGGTATATGGTTGGGGTCTTTGAAGATGATTCATAATCGTTTTCTGCTCGCAATCATAAGTGACATTCAACATCACTACTGGACGAATCTGCTTTGGAATATTTCAAGAAATAGATATCTGCCTTAATCCCGTTTTATCTGCCATTCTACAATCCTCGACACCGACCAACTACTCCTCTTCATTCTTCGACCGAGCGCTCAGTCACACTACCCATACTTCTAAAAACAAATGAAACTTCCCCACCCCCTCATCCGTATATACACTATAAACAGAATCACAACCTTGAAAGGGGAACATTATGGGAAACATCTTATTATTTTCACTGATTGTCGGATTGGTCATGGCGCTACTCCTCGTACCAATGACCATCATGAAAAAACAACATAAAAAAGAGGGATATCCATCCTTTCCGGCCCTGTTCGGAGCGACCCTCATCATCACATCTCTTGTGGTATTCGTCTTCTACTACCTGACGAATCTTGACCAGAACTTTACGAGTATGTGGATCCTCCTGATCATTGCGTCAGGATTCGGGGCCGCACTCTCAACAGGGAAAGAACGAATGGTGAAAGGTCTTCTTTTCCTGGCAACCCTCTGCGTAGGCGCTTATTTCATGACAGCTTTCGTCTTTAATGCTGATAAGAAATTCGAATCGGCCCAAATGGAGGTCAAAACAGAAATTCAAGCCTTTGATGAAAAGGAAACGCCGGCAAGCGTCCCTCCGAAGTTCGCACGGAACAAAATGAAGAAAGCGTTCGGTCAGGTTCCGAATACGAGTTATTATGAGCTCGGCAATCTGCAGATCCAAAAGGTGGACGGTGAATATGTCTACATCGCCCCTGTTGAATTCTCAGGTTTCTTCAAATGGTTCAAAGGTGACGAGACACCAGGGTACTTCAAGCTTAGTGCCACGGATTCAAACGCAAACCCTAAGTTCATCAAAGAAGAAATGGTGTATACACCTTCAGCTTATTTCAATAAAAAAATCGAGCGTCACATCCGCTTGAACTATCCGAAGGAAATTTTCAACGGAGACGTGCAACTTGAAATCGATGATGAAGGAAAACCATTCTATATCCAGACTTATGGAAACTTCATTTCTGCACGTAATGGATTCGAAGTGGAAGGGATTGTCATGGTCGATCCCCAAACAGGTGATACCAAATCCTATAGCATCAAAGATGTTCCTGCGTTCATCGACGGCGCGGTTTCACCTGAAACGGTGAGCCTTCAGAACAGCTATTTCGGTAACTACGTAAAAGGATTCTGGAACAGCCGCTTTGGTAAGTCAGATGTGAAACTGCCTTCAGATGAAGGGACCGAAGCGAATGTGAGTCCGATTTTTGACGAAAATGGTGACATGTACTACTTCACCGATTTCACTTCTCCAAAAGAAGGTGTTGATTCTATGCTCGGATATTCCCTGACAAACTCAAGAACCGGTAAAGCGACGTTCTACACTGGTAATCTGGAAGAATCGTATATGGATTCACAAGGGGCCCTGCAGATCATCCAGAAGAAATTCATCGAGAAAAAATGGGACGGCGAAATGCCGGTACTCTATAATTTCTACGGTGAAGCGAGCTGGCTGACACCTGTTCTCGATGCGAATGGTTTCTTACAGAATTATTTCATCGTGTCAGCCGCCAACCCGGAAATCTCAGCTTATGCGAATACGCCGAACCAGGCGTTGAAAGCTTATAAAACCGCCCTCCAACGCGGCGGCGGAAGTGTCGACGGCAGCTCGAAAGCGGAGGAGAAACAAGCGGAAGGTAAGGTCGTCCGTGTATACAAAGAAAAATCCGGTGACTATACCGTGGTATCTTTCCTTCTCGACAATGGGAAAAACTATATCGTTTCTTCAGAAAATAGCTTACTCGCGATCTATCTGAAAGAAAATGATAAAGTGAACGTTACGTATATGGATACAGGAGAAGCATTCCTCCCTGTAAAAGACATGACGATTGAAGGACTAGAACAATAAAGAAAAGGCCGGAATCATCATTGATTTCGGCCTTTCTATATTCACTCCCCGGCGTTCACATAGTACACCAGGTTATCCGTCCACTTCCCGAACTCGTAAATGAAACCTTTTCTCGTACACTCATACTGCATCCCGACACTCTCAGCGAGCCTGATCGACGGAGTGTTATCCAGATTGATATGGGCTTCGATCCGGTGATAATTCAATTTCACGAAAGAAAGTTGAAGGGCCGCTTTCACCGCTTCCTTCCCGTATCCCCGGTTCCAGTATCGATTATGTAAAGTGTAGCCCACTCTTCCCCAATTAAAGTTGTATCTCATGAGGGTAGAGAAATCGATGGTCCCGATATTGGCTCCATTTTCCTTCAGGAAGATCCCGAGAATGTAGACCTGGTCCCCATCCATCATTTCGTCATGCTTCTCGATCATCTCCCGGAACCAGAACTCCGTGCACTCGCTCATATCCTGATAACCGACATCATATTTATGTTGTGACGGGAGCCTGTTCAAATGTTCCCTTAACCAGTTCTCATAATCACTGTTCACGAAAGGCCTGATCACCAGTCGCGTTGTTTCAATGGTTAAGTCCTTGTGCTTCATCTCCTGCACCATCCTTTTATGTATTATGTTAATAGTACCAACTGCCCAATTAGAATGGTAGCTCTTTTTCAACAAACGGAAGGCGCCCCTCTTTACGAGAAACGCCTCCATCGTCACTTATCTTTATTCCACTCTTCCTCTAATTCCTTCTCGATCTGTTCATCGGTCAAATACTCCTCATCCATCTGCCGCACATGCTCGGTGATTCGGTTGAGCTTGGAATGCACGATCCAAAGGCTGATTACCACGAAGACCATGAAAAAAATGATGATGAGTCCCACATCCATATAATCGACGCCTCCTTTACCTATATTTATTAACGAAACATAGGAAAAAGAAGGCTTTAGTCAGAAAAAGTGGGGAAAAGGTTCGAAAGTCCCCTGCCTATCTGGAACTCACAAAATACCAATGTTCAGCCAGCTGCTTGACTTCGATAAAATCTCCCCCAAAGTCTCCTGAACGGGGTTTCTCCCCGGAAGACGAGTAGACAAACCCTGAGAAGCTGTCAAGTATTCCGCGCAAGGTAAAGAAAAGGACCTTGCATTCGTCATTCTTCTTCTCTACCACAATATCTCCTCCGCCTTTGGATAACTTTCCATATTCCTCTGGAAGGTGAATGAGAGAGTCATTGTAAGAGACGTTTGAAGCGAGTACGCCTTCCTGAACCTTCTTCACCACAATTTCCCGATCACCACGATGTTTTTCAAAGTCCAGGTGGATTATTACCTTGTTGATGGGAAAAAAGATGATGAAGATCAAGGTAAGGGCTTGAATGAGAACCGGTTTCCATCCCTGCTTCTTGACTATGGCAATGATAGAGAAGATGACCGTTACAAGGAAAAAACCTGCTACAGTCAACCAAAGAAACGGCATCAAAAACGGCGTCAGAATGTGGACGAGTTGCCACTGAAAAAACGCCAATGCCAAGAGCATTAAACTACTGACTATAGACAATGCAAGTATAATGTTTTCTTTCCTCAATATGCCTTAGCCCAATACACCAAATGTTCCCCATCCTTGTCACAGCACACACATTTGTCCGAAACTTTCTCCTGCTCAAACGGCATACAGCGTGAAGTCGCACTCGTTTCTTCCTTGATTTTATCTTCGCAGGCACGATCCCCGCACCACATCGCTTTGATGAATCCACCCTGTTCATTGATGACGGTTTTGAACTCGTCAAAGTCTTTAACTACCGATGTTTTTTCTTCTCGATGAGCCCTCGCTTTTTCCAGTAGATTACGCTGGATATCTTCCAATAGCTCAGCGACCTTCTCTTCAAGTTCCTCCATCTTCACGATGATCTTCTCACCGGTATCGCGTCTGGCGAGGACAACCTGCCCATTCTCGATGTCTCTTGGCCCAACTTCCAGGCGGAGTGGGATCCCCTTCATTTCATACTCATTGAACTTCCAGCCAGGCTTCTTGTCACTCGCATCGATCTTCACACGGGCAACATCTGCCAGCTGACTTTTCAGGTTATAAGCAAAATCCAGGACACCTTCCTTATGCTGGGCAATCGGTACGATCATCAGCTGGGTCGGAGCGATCCGTGGCGGTACCACAAGCCCCCGGTCGTCCCCATGGACCATGATCATGGCCCCGATGATGCGAGTTGTGAGACCCCACGATGTTTGCTGTACATATTGAAGCTTGCCGTCACGGTCTGTGAATTGAATGTCGAATGATTTCGCAAACCCGTCCCCCAGATGGTGGGATGTACCTGACTGCAGGGCTTTCCCATCATGCATCAGACTCTCGATTGTGTACGTATATTTCGCACCGGCAAACTTTTCTTTTTCCGTTTTCTGCCCCTTGATGACCGGGATCGCAAGCATCTCTTCACACAGCTCTGCATATACTTCAAGCATTTTGACCGTTTCGTCATGTGCATCCTGATCGGTTTCATGGCACGTATGCCCCTCCTGCCAAAGGAATTCCAGTGTACGGAGGAACGGACGGGTCGTCTTCTCCCAGCGGACAACATTCGCCCACTGATTATAAAGCTTAGGCAGATCGCGATACGAATGAATGATATTCTTATAATGCTCACCGAATAATACTTCGGACGTCGGACGCACGCAGAGTCTTTCCGTTAATTCCTCGTCCCCTCCGTGTGTCACCCACGCTACTTCCGGAGCGAATCCTTCAATGTGATCCTTCTCCTTTTGCAATAGGCTTTCTGGAATGAAAAGGGGCATATACACATTTTCATGCCCGGTTTCCTTGATTTTCGCATCAAGGGCATCCTTGATATTCTCCCAAATCGCATACCCGTAAGGTCTGATGATCATCGATCCCCGGACGCTTGAGTAATCGATGAGCTCCGCTTTCTTGACGACATCGGTATACCACTGGGCAAAGTCTTCCTCCATGCCCGTTACATCCTTTACAAATTCTTTAGCCATTTTATAGCACCTCGTTTTTTGGTTGGATTTATCGTCCATTTTTTCAGCGAACCATCCGTCAGAAACAAAAAAAGCCCTGCTTCTCATCAGGGACCATTTCTGGCGGTACCACCCTGATTCAAAGCAAAGCTTTACACTCATTCCATGATAACGGTTTCGGACCGCTGATATCTTCAATCGATACAGAACTTAGAGGCAGGTTCAAAGGTTCATCAATGGGAGCTTCTCACCAAACCGCTCCCTCTCTGAAAAGACAAGATCCTTTTACTGATCCTCTTCAATGTTTCAGTTATTTTAGATGATTATATAGAGATTTGATGGGGGTGTCAATTGCATTTTATTCACCCGATCGCACAGGGGCTACCTCAAGCCCATTATAGTCTGCTTCTTGAATACTGAAATACAGCCGCGAACCACTCGTAAATGTCAAATCCCTTTGAGGTCCGTCCCCCGATAGCACCATCTTCTTAATGCTTACATCAAATGCTTTCCCACAGATAACAGGAACCTTGACTCCACTTTCCGTTGAGAGCTCAAAGCCTCCCGTAGAATAATCACCGCCTCCTTCGAATCCGAAATGAGGAGCGGTTCGATACCAGCTATATCCCTTTTCACCCCGGGATATACTGGCCGCGCCAAAATCACCTGCCAGGTCAAAGAATACGAGAGTTTCTCCCCGATACTCTTTCGTAGAAAGTATTTTCGGAGGAATTCCCTCAAAACCTTCCGTGCGTAAACCATATTGAATAGCCTCTTCCTCCGTCTCAAACCATTCCCTGGAATCCTGGTTGCTACAGGCCAACAATGAAAGAATGCTAAGTATGATCACAGCATATAACCTCCCATGTTTACAGAGCATAAAACCTCTCCATCTCCCCCTCAAAAAAATCATTCCCATTCCTCTCATCAAAATCCGCCGCAATCTCCTCGGCCACCTCACTCATCACATCCACTGCGAAACCAGGACGATGACCCGCTTCAATCAGCTTCCGGTGAAGGACGATGCAACTCATATAGAAATAAAACATCCCATATGGATCCTTCCCGCTGTCGGCGTATTCAATATGGCGTTCCAGCACCTTGATTCCCTTTTGAGGTTCGGTTAACGCCAGGAAACGGATATGTTCTGAAGCTTCCACCAAATAGTGAGGTTTATCATAGATGAAGAAATATCCTTCGGACTGGTATCGGCGCGCCTCCTCCACCCGTCCATCCTCATAATAAGGCAGGAGCAGTTTACTGTATGTCAGATGAGGGATTTCACCACAGCTCACTTCCTTTGACAATAAAAGCTTTTCGATGGGAGAGGCTTTTTCCTTTTCTCCTGTAAAATAAAAATACTCCAGCTGGGTTTGATATTCACACGCTTCACAATCCGAAAGAGAATCATGCTCAGCTGCCATCCATTTTGTATAATGGTCATGGGCATCTCCGGCTTCACCTGTCTTCAAAGCCCGTTTATGCTGATGCTGGTAATAAGGGCGAAGACTGTATCCATAGCGGTCGTATGTTTCCTGGAAATCCCGGAAAAAGGCATCCAGAAGCTCCCTTTCTATGCCGGGCATCTTCACTAAATGTTCTGCCATCCATTTATACATCCACAGCAGGTCTTCCACCCAATCCTCAAGATTCTCTTCATTGTCAAAGAAGAAGCCGCTGCACCATTCAAAGTGATCGAATAATTCCTCATACTCCCCGAGATAGTTGACGGTACTGATGATGCCGAAACGGCAGCAGAACTCCTTATAGAGATCGCCTTCCTTTTGGGCAATGAACAATAGGTCCTCAAGACCCTCCCACTTATCAAAGCTCGCTTCTTCCCTGTTCATCAGATCTTCCCATCTGTTCCAATACTGATCCACCGTCATCTTCATCCGCGAACCCCCCTGTATGAGTATATTTTTTATTTATTATAACATTCTGAATGTTGTTTCAACTGTTTTTCCCAAGAATTCTTCTGTAAGCTGAAATATAAAATCAGCGTGATCAATAGCATGAGAATCGAGCCCCCTGCCACGGCGGTTCGGATCGACCACGCCTCTGCGCCGATTCCGATCACGACTGTTAATAAAATGACAAGTACTCCTTCAAGCAATCCATAGAGGCTTCCCACACGGCCCATGATATCAACCGGAATATGTTCTTGATAAAATGTCTCGAATCCTGTAGTCGCAAAGGCGAGGGCGAAGGATAGGAGGGCGAACCCAATCGCCACCGTCAGGAAGTTATGTGAACAGGCATAGATGATATACCCTAGGGAAACGACCACAGAGCCTGAGCCCATGAGAGTCAAATGCTTGAGCTTGTGAGAAAACGCCGTGTTCAGAAGTGATCCTATTACGAACCCTCCCCCTGCAATACTCACCAGATAACCGTACGTACTGTCGGAAAGGTACAGGACCTCCTTTGAAAAAGCGGCTTCAAGGGAATCGATCACGGCCGTCATGACAAGCATCACCGTGAACAGAACGTAAAGGACCATCACATACGCTGCCCTGCGGCTAAAGCTCCAGACCACCATCCAATCACCCTTGACCACTTCCCACTTGGAACCCCCCTTATGAACCCGCTCCCCATTCTCTAGCTTCGGTAAAAAGAGGGTAATCACTCCTGATAATAGAAGCGCAAGAGCATTCAGGTAAAGCGCGACCGTCGGGGTTCCCATCATGAACATCAACCCCGCTACCCCTGGTCCTATCAAAAATGCCCCTGACCCGATCAGTCCCCTGAGAGCATTGAACCTCTGCCTGTTATTCCCCGGAATCAAAGTCGTGATATACGTCATCGATGCCGGATAAAAGATGGCACTCCCCATGTTGATGAAAAGCACCACTACATACATCCACCATCCTGTAGAAAGAAGGGGCAACGCAGCAATCAACACCGCCCTGAAGAAATCCAGAAATGCCATCAAATTCCGTTTATTGACCCTGTCAATCACACTTCCGGCCCAGCCATTCGTTAAAAGGGCCGCTCCGGGCTTCAATACATACAACATGACGACTGCCATGGGAGATGCCCACTCATCCAATACGATCAAATTAAGGGCGATCAAATAAATCCACCCGCCGATATTCGAAATTCCGATTCCACTCAAAAGCAATAAAGGATCCTTCCATTTTTTCATACACTATTCCTCCCCGCGATTGTGTTTGTGAAACAAAAAAATCCCACCCCCAAGACATTCATCTTGGGGGCGAGATTATGAATCGCGGTGCCACCCCAGTTCGCCGAATATGTCACCATACCGGCCTTTTCAGGTACGGCTCATTGGCATATACCCTAGCTCTATAACGGGAGCTCCCGTCACACCATCCCCCACCGGGTTCCGATGCACTGCTCAGAGTCTTGGTTCAATACCGTCCTTCCTGCCCCTTTTCAGCTGCCGGGGCTCTCTTTAAAGAAGTCTTTGATACCTACTCTTCTCTTCATGGCATTTTTTTGAAATTTTTCTAATATTAGCATGAATGGATGGAAGTGTAAATAGGGAAGTTAATGGCGAGCAGCGTGATTGGGATTTTATCAACCGTTTTTTCGATTTATCAACCTGTCGCCAATAACCGACAAATTCCGCACCACGCAGCCGCCTGCCAACATAAAAAAGAGCACTCCCAAATCCCGAGCGCTCCTCTCCCACTATTAGCTACCCATCTTCCGGCGGGTATTACTAGGCTTCTTCGTTTGCTGGCTTTGCATGCGTTGGTTCGAAGCAAGGCCACCTGTTGCCTGCTTGCCCCCTGCCTGAGCTTCTTTCTTCTTCGCAAGCTGCTGCTTCATCGCTTCCTGAAGGCTGATTTTTTTCTTTTCTGGCTGTATTTGTTGATCATTAGTATTCGACATAATGGGATCTCCTTTTGAGACTACTAAATTTTTGAAACTACCTCCATTATAATACATCCTAACGGATAAAGACATCTGCTCTATAAATAAAAAAGCCAACCCGTGAAGGATTGGCCATGAATTTCTAGTGATATCCATTCTGTCCGTTTGCAGAACCGGATGTTTTATGCTTTGGTTTTGCATTTTGGTTTTGCTTTGTACCGCCGTCTTTTTTCGTTTTCTTTGTCATGCTGAATCACTCCTACAACATAGTTTGTGAATCATCTTTATTTTGTGCAGAAAAGGAAAAGAGTTTCCCGGTAATAACCGGAAAACTCTCCATTTACGCTGCTGGCTGCGGTACCTCTTCGTCGACCTGGATGACCGATCCATCGTTTAAGCGCTTTCTTAACGTGTAGATGAAGGCAAGAATGGCTACGATCGTCACAATGGATGCACCCATGTAAGCTGTCCCCATTGAAAGTCCGAATCCGATCGGTGCGCTCAAGATATATGTGAAGGTCACCATCGTCATGAAGATCGCCGGGATTGTTGCGACCCAGTGCGGTTTCTTCTGAAGACCAAGATACATGGCACCTACCCAAAGGGCAATCATCGCTGTCGATTGGTTTGCCCAAGAGAAGTATCTCCATAACAGGTTGAAGTCCATGCGAGTCAGTACGACTGAAATGACAAACAGTGGAATGGCGATCCAAAGACGGCTGGACATCTTCACTTGTCCTACTTTGATGTAGTCGGCAATGATCATACGTGCACTTCGGAATGACGTATCACCGGATGTGATCGGAAGAATAATGACACCAAGGATGGCAAGCGTTCCACCGATGGAACCAAGCATCAGGATCGACACTTCGCTCACGACCGCTGCCGGTCCGCCTTCTTTCAGGATGCTATTCAGTTCACCAGGCTCGAATAAACTCATCGCTGCTGCTGCCCAGATCATGGCGATGATCGCTTCCAGGATCATCATGCCGTAGAAAATTTTGCGTCCATTCTTTTCGTTTTGAGTCGTTCTTGAGATGATCGGTGATTGTGTGGCATGGAAACCTGAAAGGGCCCCACATGAGATCGTCAAGAATAATAAAGGAAAAATAGCTACTGAATCAGGGTGCATATTCGTTAGAGAAACTTCAGGAATATCTGCTCCTGTGATGACTAACCCTGCTCCGATCCCTACGGCACTGATTAAAAGCAGTGCACCGAATAGGGGATATACTTTACCGATGATTTTATCGATCGGCAATAACGTTGCGACAATGTAATAAATAAAGATCGCTGCAATGATGACACCAAGAGAAATCCAGGCTGGTGTCAGATTCGCAATCAGTGCTGCAGGCGCGGTCACGAACACCGTCCCGACCAATACAAGTAATAGAATCGAGAATGCGTTGACCACATGCTTCATCGTTTTTCCAAGGAATCGTCCTGCAAGCTCCGGCAAATGAGCTCCTCCATTACGGATCGAGATCATTCCCGTTAAGTAATCATGTACCGCGCCGGCAAAAATCGCCCCGAGAACGATCCAAAGGAAAGCAACCGGTCCGTATAACGCTCCCATGATCGGACCGAAGATCGGGCCGACACCGGCGATGTTCAACAGTTGGATCATGGAGTTCCGCTTCGTGTCCATTGGCACGTAGTCCACTCCGTCCGCCTTCGCATACGCAGGCGTTGAACGTGTTTCATTAATACCAAAAATCTTTTCAATTAATTTTCCATATGTGAAGTAACCTATGATTAAGACAACAATCGAGACCAGAAATGTGACCATGTATATGATCCCCTTTCGTTCAGTTATGAATACGCTTTCATTATAGCAAGCGTTTTCACAGATTCGTCACATTCTGTTTAAGATGTTGGTAATTAAGGTTGAAGTGTATTGATACGGTGTTGACGTGCATCGTGCAAAATGCCAAATTGCGCCTCATACCCCAACAAAAAAATGTACCGGGTACCAATCCGTCTCATTGTACCCGGTACACACAGTAATGCTTACAATTCCAACCTCTCCCGCAGTTCTTTCACATAATTCCTGCTCACCGGAATCGCTTCATCCGCTCCATGAACCTTCAGCTGATACACGCCGCTCCCCCATGGAATCAGTTCTTCCACAAACGGCAACTGAACGAGATAGCTTTTGTGGACCCGGAAGAATGGGTAAGTAGCAAGCTTTGCTTCAAGATCCTTGATTGGGAGCCTGCACGTATATTTCTTTTTTTCGGTACAGATGAACGTTTCCCTCTCCTCCCGGAAAATATAGAGGATGTCTTGAGGGCTGATGAACACTATTTTGTCCTCATCCTGAACAGCCAGTTTCCCCAGGGAAGGACTTTCCCTGGTCTCAGTTTCTATCTTCACCAGGGACTTTAACCTCTCCATCGTCTGGGCAAGCTGACTTTCTTCAAAGGGCTTCAACAAATAGTCCACCGCTTCTACCCGGAATGCTTTAAGGGCATAGTCAGGATAAGCTGTCGCGAATACGATTTCCGGCTTGTGCTTCATTTTCTGAAGGGTTTCAGCAAGATCCACCCCGCTCATGCCGGGCATCTCTATATCAAGAAACAGGACATCAGGATTTTTAGTTAATATGACCTCCAGCCCTTTTTCTGCAGAACTTGCTTCTCCAACCACTTCCACCCATGGATAACCGCTCAGAAGATGTTTCATCTCTTCACGGCTATATGGTTCATCATCGATGATCGCGACTCTCATTCCTTCTCACTCCTTAGGGTAAATTCTACGACGGTTCCGTTTCCTGTTGATGAGGAGATCAATAGGCCGGATCCTTTTCCCATCATCATTTCCAGGCGCTTGTTCACATTGTATAGTCCGATACCGGTTCCCGAATCGGATTCCACTGGCTCGTCCAAAAGGGAATTCATTTTATCTTCACGGATTCCAGCCCCGTTATCATCGATCCTTACGGTTACTTCATCCTCGTCCCCTGCTATCGAGACTTTCAAAATGAATCCCTCTTCCATATTCCTCATGCCGTGCTTGATTGCATTTTCCACAAGAGGCTGCAGGGTGATGGATGGAACTTGAACCTTCAGTGCCTCTTCATCGATGTGGTACACCACTTCAAGCCTGTCAAAAAAACGCGCTTCTTCAATCGCGAGATAGGCTTTCACATGTTGTACTTCCTCTTTAAGGGTGGACGTTGACTTCGTGCTCCCCGTCAAGTTCTGTCTGACGAATTGGGAAAGGGAAATCAGCAGGGTCCTTGCTTTGTCTGGATTGATTCTCGTCAGAGACACAATGACATTGATCGTGTTGAACAGGAAGTGGGGATTGATTTGTGCCTGCAATGCTTTTACTTCCGACTCTTTCGCGAGCTCTTTATGCGTATCGATTTCAGCCAGCTCCAGTTGATGGCTAAGGAGCGTCGCGATCCCTTTCGTTAATTCCATCAAGATCGGTGAAATCTCCTTTTCCGAATGAAAATAAAATTTAAGGGTCCCGACAATCTCTTCGTCTTTCAGCAGAGGTGCCATAATGGCCGCTCCGAGAGGGCAACCGCTTCGGTCACACTGGATATCCTCCCGTCCGACCTTCATCATTTCACCGGTTTCAATGACCCGCTTCGTGGCTTCGGTTTGAATCGGCCGCCCTTCATGATGGTGATCTGATGCCAATCCGACATGAGCGAGGATATTGGATGTATTTGTGATCGATACAGCAAGGGCATTCACGTCCCTCATGAGGATTTCACATGTTGCCTGAGCTGAGGTCGCATTCAACCCTTTCCTCATATACTTCACGGTACTGTCTGCCAGGCGCAGCGCTTTTTGTGACTGCGCCGCTCCCATCCGTTCTTCTTCATAGAAAACACTTTTGATGATAAGGAGGAAGATCCCCGTCCCGATTCCGTTTGCCAGGATCATCGGCCAGCCTATATCTGAAACGAGCAAGTAAGCATCGTCAAACGGTTTAGACAAGAGAAGGATGAGTAACATTTGCATCCCTTCTGCCGCGAATCCGACAAGAAAGGCTTTCTGAGGGGAGACGAGCCTGTTCTTCTTTTCCCTCTTTCCGATCCACCCTGCGAGTAAACCGGCCAAAACCGTTGATATCCCGCAGGAGAATGCCGTAAATCCACCAAGGAAATAGCGATGGACCCCTGCAACTAATCCCGCACCAAGACCGATCCACGGACCTCCGAGAAGCCCGGCTACCACGACTCCGATGACCCGGGAATTCGCAATCGCTTCATTCTGCTGCAGATGCCACTGCCACTTCGTATATTCTTCCTGAAAAGGATTCACAATCAGTCCTGTATATGTACCAACGATCCCAAAGAAACCAAACAGCAGGATTAGGAGAATCGTTTGGGATTTCTTCACATGGGTCCGCTTCTCGATCAGATGACGGAAGAAGCTGATCCTCGTCATTACAAAGGCAATCGTTACGATGATTCCCAGCCTCTCGACCATGGCCGCAATCAGCATGCGATCCCTCCTTTCGTTTACACAAAAAAAGAAGATTCACTAAACGTTTCGTTTAATTGAATCTTCCCCTTTTTTATCTTCTGATATGTCCGGGGAGTACATTTCCCCTATTTTAACATGAATCGTTGTCCTTGATTGTCACGAGGGCATTGATTTCCCCGCCGATCATGATGATGATGCCCGTCAGATAGAACCAGATCATGAGGACGATGATCCCCCCGATGCTTCCGTATGTGGCCGAATAGTTCCCGAAGCTTCCTACATAATAGGAGAACGCAAGGGAAACGAGAACCCATCCTAGGGTCGCAAAGATCGCTCCCGGGAAGGCACTTAAACACTTGATCCGTTTACTCGGAGCGAAATAGTACAGTCCAACAAATATGATGAAGAGAATGATGGGACTGATCGCCCATCTAATCCCATTCCATATGGCGAGAAATTGATCTGAAAAACCAAATTGAGAAAATAAGAAAAGTCCAATTTGCTTTCCGAATACCGGTAGTAAGAGTGCAATGACAAAAACGAGAATCATGGCGAACGTCAAAAGGATCGACATGAGTCGCGTAGCAATGAACGATCTCGTTTCCTCTACGTCATAGGCGCGATTCAAACTCTTCACGATGGCATTCATCCCGTTGGACGCCGACCAGATCGTAGCGATGATACTGACAGACAGTAGACCGGAATTGCGGTTTGACATGACGTCCTGAAGCGTTTCCTCAATCATTGACATCGTTTCCCCGGGAGCAAAATCTCTGACCAGCCCCAAGATATCTCCCTGTTCAACCGGCAGATACGGGAGGAGGGTGACGATAAAAATCAGCAGTGGAAACAGTGATAACAGAAAATAATAGGCAATTTGCGCCGCAAGGCCCGTTACATCATTCGAACTGATATTTCCAAAAAGACTTTTTGAAAATCCTTTCCATCCTCCTTTGACCGTTTCATCCGTCATGCTTTCACCTCATTTCATTAATACCCCTTAAAGGAAGAAGCAATCGGCTGACTCTCTTCATCCTGAGCAGTTAGTTCATTGGATGTTTCACGGTCGGAAAACGTCTCTTTATATGCTTCTGATGAGTCTTCAAACGTTTCTTTCGTCTCCTCGATGATCTCTTTCACCTGAGGAGTCATCCCTTTGATTTCCTCAACCTTGTCACTGATGAATTGAATGTCTCTTGTGACCTGATCGGCGGTCGTACGCAATTTTTCGTACACTTCCCTGGATGACTCGATCAGTTGCTGAGGGTTTTTGGAGTAGGTTGAAATGTAAGTCCCGCTATTCTTTAATGTGGAACCCACTTCCTGTCGGGTTGATCTGTCCAAGAGCGATAGTAGCCCCCCTGCAACAGCACCCAGCATGACCCCTTTAAAAAACTTATTACTTCCCATATGTATTACCCTCCTTTAAATGATTGTCTTTTTTTATTTTATTCAATAATCGGCTGCAGCCGGATTCCACCAGATCATACACTTCCTGAAAGTTTCCTGTGTAGTATGGATCAGGGACATCCTTATCCCTGCTTTCGTCCATCAGGTCCAAAAGCTTGAATACCTTCCCGTGATGATCACGGTCCAGTATTGTCTTCATATTCTGTTCATTGGAAGCGTCCATCGCTACGATATAATCATATTTCTTATCTTCAACATGAAATTGTCTCGCGACGAGGCCATCGCTCTTTATATTATTTTCTCTAAGAATGGCTAAAGTTCCTTCATGAGGTTTCTTTCCTACATGCCAGTCTCCTGTACCGGCTGAATCTACCTCGATCGATTCACCAAGATTCTCTTCCTCCACCTTGGCCCTGAAAATCGCCTCTGCCATCGGGGACCTGCAAATATTTCCCAAACACACAAACAACACAGATACCATGAACAATCCCTTCCTCACGTTTTAGCTTACCTACTCATTTCCCATTCCTTAATAGTGTAAAACATTCTTCGAAAAAAATCCTCCAAGAGTCACTCATGTTCGGGGGGCTTATTGACAGGATGAAGGAATCATGGAAAGATTAATGGTAGTAAAGGTACGTCAGAAAGGACGATTCGGAAATGGATTTATCTCAAAACACAACTGAAAACATCGAATTCATGGTCAATGCCATCAAAGAAAAGCTCAGAATGGTCAATGCAGGCGCCGTAAAACCTGAAGACTTTAATGAAGAAATGTATGAGGACCTCCACGACTTATATGTAATGGTGAATCGCAAGGATCACTTCAGCCCAAGTGAAATGAATGCGATCATCGAAGAAATGGGTAGCCTTAGAAGAAAAGCATAAAGCTCCTATAAAAAAAGGGGGACATTCCCACAAAGGTATGAAATACCTTGGGGAATGTCCCCTTTCATTTACTTGTCCTATTTTGAAAGAAGCGCCAGTGATTCACGGTTGAATGCCGGAATATCATCCGGAGTCCTGCTTGTGACGAGTTGATTCCCGCATACGACGACTTCTTTATCCTCATACGTCACGCCTGCATATTCCATATCCACCTTGATGGACTTGAAGCCCGTTGCTTTCCGTCCTTCCAGCGCTTTTGCCGTAATCAGTAATTGCGGACCGTGGCAAATAGCGAATACCGGCTTCTTCTCATCCATGAAATGCTTTGCAAACTTCACGAAACGGTCATCTGCACGGAGCTGATCCGGAGAGAATCCACCTGGTAATAACAGGGCATCAAAGTCTGATGGATTGACGTTGTCGATGCTTTCATCGATCTTCACCGTTGCATCCCCCTGCTTACCCTTGACTGATTTGCCTTTTTCCTTTTCAATCGTCACGACTTCGTGACCTGCTTCTTTAAACGCTTTCTCAGGATCTGTAAATTCTACGTCTTCAAACATATCGGTAATTAACGTTGCGATCTTAGCCATAAAATGAAACACTCCTAATAATGGTTTAATTTTTATCACACTTGTACTTTACCCTCTTGGCATAGATTAAAACCCTTTTTTATCCATCGTAAATTGAGAAAAGATTGTATTCCTCTGCACTTCATATACCTCTTCCCCCACGATGTCATTGATGATCTGGATGTTCCGGTCAACGGCGAGTCCTAGATTCGTCGCCCCTGCACCGTGGGAATGCTCCAGATTCGTCACTGTATAGAAATGATGTTCACGGTCCGGTTTCTCTTTGAACTGAAGCTTATAGTTTCTCGACACCTTAAATTTCATCTCGTCTTCCCATACAATTCTTTCCTCAAATTCATCCATAAACCAGCTCGGTATATTGGGTTTATATCCCGTTGCGAGGATCACCTTATCACTTTGATAGGAAAAATCACGATCCTCCTGCCATTGACGGCAGTTCAAAACATAACCTTCTTCTTCTTGATGGATCTTATTCACTTCAGTAAGGGGCTGTATGGTAATGCTCGGTGATTGATCGCTGACTGAATGGTTATAAAGAATGTTGTAAATGTTGTTGAGGGTATCCGGATCGATTCCATTCCGGAGCTGATCCAGTGTCCCCAAAGCTTCCTCACGCTTTTCAAACGTCAATCCGTGGAAGTAATCCACATAGTCAGGGGCGAAGAATTCCTGACCGAGCTTTGACGATTCAAGCTGAAGGATCCCTTCTGATCGGGTAAGCCATGTCAGCTGGTACGAATGATTTTCCTGCTCCTTCAATAAATCGAAGAATACCTCAGCGGCGCTTTGACCGGATCCCACAATGGTGATGGTGGATCCTTCCATCGTTGCACTCTTATGAAACAGGTACTTGCTCGTATGGTGGACGTCTTCATCCGGAAGACCTTCCATCCCATCCAGGATAAGAGGCTTGCTTCCAGTCCCCATCACCACATGCTTTGCATAATAGACTTCACGTACATCCCTTAATCTGTTATCCACCTCAACCTTATAGCAGTCCCCAACATCCGTGACCCCGATCACTTCACTGTGAAATTGACAGGAACCGAGTTGCCCCACCACCCATCTGGCATAGTCATTATACTCCTGCCGCGGCATTTCAAACTTCTGAAAAAAGAAAAATTTATATAAACGATTATGAGTATGTAAATAATTCAAATAACTGTACCGGCTCTGAGGATTCGCAAACGTCACGAGATCCGCGATGAACGGTACTTGCAGATCCGTCAGGTTGATCAGCATCCCGGGATGCCACTGAAATTCAGGTGTCTGATCGAAAAACTTCACCTTCAGATCCGTCTTCTCTTCCATCAGGGCCGCCAAGCTCAAGTTATATGGCCCGATTCCAATCCCGATACAATCATGCATGTCTTGTCTACTCAATTGGCTCTCCTCCACATTCAGAATCTACTTTTTTATTCTTACCCTAAAATGATGGGAGGCTATCCTGTTTTGGGAAATTAATTTGTTTGGATGGGCTCGGGGATTCAGCTGTTGATTATGACTTTCATTTCAGCTGCTGATTTTCATCCATTATTCAGCAGCTGAACTCACCCAAACAAAAAAACCAATCCCCCCACAAGGATCAGTTTTTCCTGAAAATCATCACATACCATCCGCCTTCTTTCACAATCGGTTCCACGGACTCGACTTTAAAATCGGTTTTCCCCGCAAGGGTCTCCATCTCCTTCTGGGACGGGATTGGATAAAGGTTCTGGAATGTCATGAAGAAGCTGTTGAAAGCACTTGAAAATTGCTTTCCATGCTTGGACTTCTGCATCGGGGTCAGGACGAAGAACAACCCATCCCCCTCGAGCCAGGTTGAGGCCTTTTCAAAAAACTTCAGCCGCTCCGATGGATCGATATAGTGAAAAAGATTGTTGGCCATGATCATGTCAAAACGCTTCTGGGGTTCATATTCATGGAGGTCCTTACAGAGGATTTCCACGTTTTGAAAATCTTGAAGGGATTCTTCCGCTGCCTTGGCGACGGCTTCATGGATTTCAATCCCGACCATTCTCTTGTCAGGATAACGGTCCCCTATTCTTTTCACATATCCGCCTTCACCACATCCTAAGTCCAGGATGGAATCAACGTTGTATTTTTTTATCGCTTTCTGTACCTTTGGAAAGGCAAAGCGTTCCAGCAGGATCGACGTCTTCGCGACGGTTGCGCCATGTACATCCGAATTAAAGTGCTGTTTCGTCTGGTTCCGCAGCAACTGAGGATAAGATAAAAGGGCCGGTATATGCAGCTCCATCATCTCTTTCAGGAGGATCCCTGAAGAATGGGGATCTTTCTTTGAAGTCGGAAGCTTCCATCTGTTTCTCGTCGTGACTTTCTCAGCTTCCACCCGTTTAAGATGCTTGATGGTGATGCCTACCTCCACCCATTGTTCAAGGAGGTCCATTTCAATGTTTCTCGAGAGGGCCACTTCCTGGATGGACGCAGGCTCTGTAAAACTGTCGAACAAGTCCATCTCGTATCCGACATAAGCATGCCAGCTGTAAAGGAACGGGACATTCTTCTTCATCCAGGTTCTTGCCCTCCATACTTTCACCATTTCTCCAATCATTGTAACGCCTCCTTTCCTTTCCAGGGATAATCTTGATCTCTAGTAAATGTAGTCGTTATTTTCTTTTCTTCGGTTAGGGAATCATGCCTGATCGGGAGCATCCCCCCCTGAATCAACCTGTCGTGAATGGATTCCCGCCACATTCCGAGACCCGATATGTTCAGCATCTGTTTGTAATGGGAAATCGAATCCTTTTCCATTCTCTGAAGGCTCTTATTTCTCAGCCAGCCGACCGGGCGATATGGGTAGGAGTAGACGAGGGCGGATAAATGACTGAGATGCATTTGGTGTGCAACCCGCCTCTTTCTGACTTTTGGATACCATTCAAGATTAACGGGATCCAACTTTCCATCTGCATACATGTCACACAGCAGCTCTCCGAGGATGCTCCCATCCTGGATCGCCATATTCATTCCTTCCCCTGCCATCGGATGCACCGTGTGGGCCGCGTCCCCAATAAGGGCAAGATGATCTTTCACATAAGTTTCCGCATGATATTTCAGCGGGACCATTAGCTGGATTTTCTTCCAATCTCCTATTTGATCCACATAGCCGGCAAGATCCGGGCACATTTCAATATACAGTTTATGAAACTCCGATACCGGCTTTTTTCGAAGGGTTTTGTACTCACCTGCCGGGATGAGATAAACGGATCTCACCTCATTGTCCGGGAGGGGAAACAGACCTAAGAATGATTGATATGTAGAAACGATCCTGCCTTTCGTCATATCTTTTGGACGCGGGAATGTGACGGTCAGGAAATGATGATTGTACTTTTTCTCCTTCACATCCACCCCCATATAGTCGCGGGTTACGGAGCTCCTTCCCTCTGCCCCGATAATGAAGTCACTATGAATCTCTTGTTCCACCTTCGTCTCGCGGTCCTCTATGGTCACCATACGCTTGTTGATATTCTTGCAGACGGTATTCGGCCGATAATGGAAGGTCGGATATTCCTCCCCCTTCTTCCGCAGGATATCCTTCAGCGTTTCGTGGTGGATCATAAGAGAAAACGGATAAGGTGTGGGGAGGATCGAATAGCTCATCGTTGAATGGTCCGCCTTCGATTTTGCCTGCTTCAATTCGATCAATTCCAGATCAGAAATGCTATGACCATTATGAAGGACGGCATCTATGACTCCCAGGGAATCGAATATTTCCAGACTTTTCGGCTGTAGTAGCTCACCTTTGTAGACTGAACCCGGCCCCGGTAACCGTTCCACGACGGTTACATCAATGTTACAACGGGCAAGTTTCAACCCGAGGGTAAGTCCGCCAATCCCTCCACCGCTTATAAAGACGTTCGTCTTCATCTCTTCTCACCTCTTTCCAATTCTTTATCCCATTTCCAGGATGTTGAAACTTGCAGATGTGCTCTCCCCATGATGTGACACTTTTTATACTGTGGCGGCGTCCTGAAGAATTTTGTAGAACCCACTATTTCCCGGAAAATATCAGCTATTACAGCGAGATAAAATTGGTTTTTGTCGGAATATCTTCCTTGAATTATCGACATGATCCGTTTAAACAAAAAAACTCTACGACAAGATTCATCTCTCATCGTAGAGTACGTTTTATTTCTCTTTTGAAATTGGCAACAGGATCGTGACAGTGGTACCTTCGCTTACGTTGCTTTGGATGGATAGTGAGCCGTGATGCTCTTTAATGATTTTCTGACAAATCATCAATCCGAGTCCCGTCCCTTTTTCTTTCGTGCTGTAAAACGGTTCGCCAAGATGTTTCATACGTTCAGGTGGTATTCCGTTTCCATTATCCTGGATGGTGATCTTACCGTATCCCTCGTCTTTCTCAAGCTGCACGCTGAGGAGTCCGCCTGAAGGCATGGCTTCAAGGGCATTTTTCATCACGTTCAAAATGACCTGTTTCATTTGATGGGAATCGCAGTAGATCTCAGCTTCTTCCACTGAGAATCTCACGTCCACTCCCTGCTTGAGGCACTCCATCTTGATGAATTCGACCGAGCTTGTGAGGAGGGTCGTCAAAGATGTAAGGGAGAATTTGACGGCCCTTGGTTTCGCCAGAGCCAAGAATTCATTGGTGATGATTTCGATGCGATCAAGCTCTCCTTGGATGACACCAAGGTAGAAATCATCCTCTGCATTTTCCTTCATGAGCTGAAGGAAGCCTTTCAGTGTAGTCAAAGGGTTCCTGATTTCATGGGCCACACCAGCTGCAAGCTGCCCAATCATCGCTAGCTGCTCTGACTTCTTAAGCAAGTCTTCATTCCGTTTCTTTTCGGATAGATCACGAATGATGGCTGAAATCCCAATCAAGCGTCCATTGTCGTTTAAAATCGGATTCATATTAAAGGCGATCTCCACCGGGGAGCCGTCTTTCCGGTAACGGACGGTTTCATAATCTTTGATCCGCTTCCCGGCTTTCACCGTGGCAAGATTCTGTTTGAATTGTCCGACCTGCTCTTCCTGGTGAAGGAAAGTGATCACCTCTCCAGTGATTTCATCCTTCGACCAGCCGAACATGGATTCAAATTGTTGATTTACCTTTAATACATTTCCTTCCGGATCAAGAAGGGCGATTCCGTCTCCCGCATGTTCAAAGTACGCTTCAAGCAATTCTTTCGCTTCTTTCAGCTCTTCTTCCATCTTTAGTTTCTCCGTGATGTCCTGACCGAACCCATAGATGCCAATGACCTCATTTTTAACACGGATGGGGATATTGGTGACCGCTACATGACTTTTCCCACCTTCCCCATTTTCGAAGGTGGTCACAAATCTTGATGCTTCTCCTCTGAGGGCGACTTCGAATTGTTTGATGGCCGTCTCCCGGCTGCCCCTGGCGATGAATTCACTGAAATGGCTGCCGATCATCTGCGGTGAAATATGATCCCACTGCGTTTTCACAGCAGGGTTCACTTCTTGTATGACCCCCATTGTGTCGACCATATAGATATTATCCGGGCTGTATTTGACGATTGATTTATATTTTTGCTCGCTTTCGATCAGCTTCCTTTGAATATCCTTGATCAGTGAAATATCCGAAATGGAAACGATGATTTCCACGACTGTACCATGTCGTAATACCGGGACAATGGATGCCAAATACTCTAATTCTTTGTATTCATCTTCATACGTCAATTCTTCCCCTGTTTCCCAGATCCGCTTTAGTTTCGGTTGTATCTTTCCTAAATGATGGGAATCGAACACTTCCTGGATCGTTTTCCCGATGACTTTGGAAGGGGTCAGGTTCAGCTTCTTCAAAAGTTCTCCTGCTGCCATTTCAATCACGAAGTCATGATTGCTTTTCTTGATTTTATATGTGATCGTCTTCTGAAGGCGGAGTGTATTTTCCAGTTCGACTTTCAGAGACATCAATTCATTTTCATATTTTTTCTTCTCTGTAATATCATGTAGGATGATCCCCACACTGTCGACGGTTCCATCACTCTTATAATTTGCAGGTGAAATGGTGATATTGCATGTAATCTTACGTTGATTCTCCATATCGAACGTCACTTCTTCACCAGTCGTATTCAAGCCTTTCAATCCATTCATGACAATGCTTATGAATGATTCGTTCTCCAGGGGCTGCTGCTTACACAAGGGCTCACCCAGAATGGCATCGGAAATGTGAAACAGTTTCTGGAATGAATGATTCATTTCCATGACCTTTCCGTTTTTATCAATGATACACACACAAGTCGGAGTATTGTGGATGAGGGATTCATACACTGCCGATTGGGAGTGGGATGAATCTTCACGTTTCATTCCCTTAGGAATCATCATGACCAATACTTTGGATTCATCCAGCCGCTTGCGTTTGAACCCGTAAGGTTGATGGTTCAAGCGGATTGAATAGTCCTCTTCCTCTATTATTTTCGATAGAAGATTGTCTTCTTTCAGGATGATTCCTCTCCACTCTTCATTTTCTTCTATATAGGATGGATTGTTCACATCGATGATTGCTGCAGGGACGGGAATTGAATCAACATTCAATGCATGATAGGGGTGCATTTCAGCCATAGTACCTTCCTTTTTCGTAACGTTATTTACCATCATTTTACCCTACCTCCACCTACATATAAATGGTGAATGTCAATTCACAACAAAAACCCGGACATCCCCATCTGCCCGGGTTATCTATTATCAATGAAATTAAAATGTTCCTACACGATTCATCTCTGAATATCGAACCGCAATCTCAGCCCCGACATGGGCATTATGCTTCACCAAGGCAATATTCGCTGTCAGGCTTTTCCCATCGGTCAACTCTTTCACTTTCCCAAGCAGGAAAGGCGTTGCTTCTTTCCCTTTGATCCCTTGTTCATCCGCTTCCTTCAGTGCTTGTTCGATGATGGAGGCCATTTCGCTTTCATCCAGGGCATCTTCTTCAGGAATCGGATTTGCGATTACTACCCCACCTTTTAGGCCAAGAGCCCATTTCGCCTTTAATATACTCGCCATCTCTTTTGCCGATTCTACTTTGTAGTTTACGGAGTAAGGACTGGTCCTCGTATAAAAGGCAGGCAGCGTGTCTGTACCATACCCTATCACCGGTACCCCCTTTGTCTCCAGATATTCCATGGTCAATCCGATATCCAGGATGGACTTGGCTCCTGCACAAACGACAGCCACACTTGTGCCGGAAAGCTCCTCAAGGTCCGCCGAAATGTCCATGGTCACCTCTGCATTCCGATGCACACCACCGATGCCCCCTGTCACAAACAGAGCGATACCGGAGATCTCTGCACAGATCATCGTTGCCGCCACCGTTGTCGCCCCGTCTTTTTTTGAGGCTAGGATATATGGTATATCACGGCGGCTCGCCTTGATGACGCCGCTTGCCTGCCCTAAATATTCCAGTTCTTCAGGAGACAGACCGATTTTAATCTTTCCATTCAGTATCGCAATCGTTGCAGGTACAGCCCCCCTGGAGCGAATAATATCCTCCACTTCCCTTGCGGTCCTGACATTTTGCGGGTATGGCATGCCATGTGAAATAATCGTGGATTCTAATGCCACGATGGGAAAGCCTTGTTTCTTCGCTTCTTTTACCTCTTCTGAATATTCTACATATGCCTCTAGATTCACGCACATTTCCCCCTTAATAATAAAGACTGAATTCCTGTTGTAGCTTGCTTGTATTCAAAGTAGGTGCCACCGTGTATCTTGACTGAAGAGTGATCGACGAACAAATTACACCGATTCGGCAGGCTCCATCTGTATCAGATCCTTTCAAATAGCCAAATAATATTCCAGCGACAAGAGCATCCCCTGCTCCTGTCACGTCCTCGACCTCCACTCTTGGAGGCAGGATGGCCGTCGCCTCTTTATATGTGGTGTAATAGATCAACCCCTGATCTCCACGGGTGATGACCGCCCGCTCAGCTCCCCTTAAGGTCAGTTCCTTGGCTGCTTTAAAATAATCCCCCTCTGTTTCGATCTTCATGTCCAGATACATCTCCGCTTCCCCTTTGTTGCAGATGAACCAGGTAACACCTTCTAATGAAGAAGGTAATTTCTTTACCTTGGGAGCAGACACGGGGATCACCGTCAATGGAATCCCTTCGGATTGACACCTGCGGATAATATAAATGAGCACTTCTTCCGGGAAGTTCGTGTCCAGCAGCACCATTTCCGAAGATGAAATCATCCCCCACCTTTTCTCAATGAACCCGATGTCAACGCTTTCATAAATGCTCATATCAGCAAGGGCGAACATCATTTCACCACGTTCATCCAATATAGCCGAGTATGCCCCTGTACTTTCATTCATTCGCCTATGGGAAGCTGAGACGTCGGCAAATGACTTTGTCTGCTGCAGAAGCCAGCTGCCTTCTGTGTCTTCCCCCACCACGGTGATTAAATTCGCTTCTCTCCCCAGTCTCCCGAGGTTTTCGGCAATATTCCGTGCTACTCCACCACTCGTTTGCTCAGTCTTCGCAGGATTTGATGTTTCAGGTATCAGCGTATCCTCAAGCCGCATCTTACGGTCGATATTGGCTCCCCCTATGCACGTGATCCCGTTTTTATTCGGCATCACGTACGCTCTTCCTAGAATCTTCCCCTGCTTCACCAGATTAGAAATATAGCCGGCCACTGCCGAGCGCGAAATCCCGCTTCTCTCTGATAATTCCTGCTGTGTCATGAATGGATTCTCTTCAATGTAAGACAGTAAAAGCTTTTCTTTTTCGTTCACTTTCTCCCACCCCTATAAAGAAAAGTAACTTTTGTTAATATTCTAAACTTTTGTTTTGGTTTACACAAGTTGGAAGATGAAAATTAATAAAAGACGTTTGACCTCCAGCTAAAAAATTCCAATAAATAGTACATTTTGTGGTTTGAAAATAGGCGGTTATCGTAAACATTGTTGCTTTTGGATGTAGCGAGTGGCGGTTGATTTCCGCTACAGGTGCTCGCTTTCCGCGGGGCTGGCGGTGAGCCTCCTCAGGCTTTGCGAAAACAGCCAGAAAATAAAAACCCGAACAAATTCGATCTTCATCAAAGAATATCGAATAATCGTTCGGATTTTCATTGAGCTATAACTCTTTTGTCTTTATATTAAGATACTTTCTTATCTTTCACTTTTCCTGTATCTTTCAGGTAATATTCGTCGGACGTAAAGAACTCATCCGTGAGCCTCTTCACTTCCTTGCTCAGGAGAAGGACCGCGATGATATTCGGAATAAGGATGGCTGCAAGGGCCAGATCAAGGAACTGCCAGATGACCTTTGCCGCCCCGACGGACCCAAGGACAATGGCCACGGTGTAAACTACTTTGATTGCCTGTGAAGCCTTCCAGCCGAACAGAAATTCTGCCTGTTTGGCTCCATAAAAGACGATGACAATGATTGTCGACAGGACGAAGAAGATTAATGAAACCGTGACGAGAATCCCGCCAAATTCCCCGAAATAATTTGTGAATGCCTCAGTTGTCAGAGCTGACGGATCGTCGAGGGCGTTTTCCGCCGTCCAGACACCGGACGATAATACGACAAAAGCGGTAGCTGTACAGACGATGATTGTATCGATTACGATTCCAACAATCGCCCAAAGCCCCTGTCGTACAGGATGATCTGTTTGTGCGGCCGCATGGGCGATCGGTGCTGTTCCAAGACCTGCCTCATTAGAGTATAGTCCCCGGGCAAATCCCCAGCGGATCGTCTCAGCCACAGCCACTCCGGCAAAACCACCCATTGCCGACATTGGTTGGAAGGCATTGGACAGGATCAGACTGAAAAACTCTGGTACGGCATCGACGTTCATAAACAGGATCACCAGTGCGCTGCCGACATAGATCAGGGCCATGAAGGGAACGAATACTTCCGTTACCTTACCGATTCGTTTAATCCCT
Organism: Rossellomorea sp. YZS02; assembly: GCF_033963925.1. Lineage (NCBI taxonomy): Bacteria > Bacillati > Bacillota > Bacilli > Caryophanales > Bacillaceae > Rossellomorea > Rossellomorea sp. YZS02. Next base: position 113,717 of record NZ_JAXBLY010000003.1, read on the forward strand.
CCGAAAACAATCAATACGACAATGAGGGCAACGATAATCCCCGTAATCAGACCGTTTATATTAAACGTTTCTTCCACAGTAGATGCAACGGCATTCCCCTGCACCATCACACTTGGGATCAATTCGATCATGAGGGCAAAAGCGAACCAGACGCCAAGCCATCTCATATTCAGTCCCTTTGTCATGTAGTACATGGGACCGCCCACATACTCTCCCTTTTCATTCTTCTCACGGTATCGAACCGCAAGGACACTTTCTGAAAATTTAAGGGCCATACCGATCAGGGCAATCACCCACATCCAGAAGACGGCTCCAGGACCACCGAACATGATCGCAGCCGGTACACCGACGATGTTCGCTGCCCCGATCGTGGACGACAGTGCCGATGTCAATGCCTGCAGGGGAGTGACGGTTCCTTCTCCCTTCGGCTTTTTAAACACGCTTCCCACCGTTTGCTTAAAAATGTACAGAGGATACCGGAATTGTATGAATTTCAATAAAAATGTTAAATACAACCCTGTTGCACCAAGGACGATGATCAACGGTGGACCCCATAACCATGCCGAAACTTTACCTATGATGTCAAAAAACGTATCCAATTATGCTCCTCCTTTGCTAGAGGCACTGGCTAACGTTTGGAATAAAGCAGGGGGAAATATCTAAGTATGTATGTAGTCGAGCAACCCCCAAATCCTGAAAAATTAGCCACTGCTTCTAATTGCTTTTCCAGACTTTTCCCTAAAATAGGAACAGTGAAACATAATAGGAAGAATAAGCAACAAATGCTGTGCGATATGTGTTCATCAATCGATGATAGAGTCAGTACGGCCCTTCGACATGATTTTCCCATTTCCCCGGAAATACGTCACAATACAGAAAAATCTGCAGCCTATAAACGGCTGCAGATTCTCTTCTATTCAGTCACCCTTGGCAGGATCAATACTTCCACCCGGCGGTTTTGTCCACGTCCCTCTGCCGTTCCGTTATCGGCGATGGGCTCGAACTCACCGAAGCCTTTCGCACTAAACCATTGGGGATCAAGCTCTGGATTGTCCAGAATGATTTTCATGAAATTGACCGCCCTCATGACGCTGAGCTCCCAATTCGATTCGAACTCCGCATTCCTGATTGGCACATTGTCAGTATGACCGCTGATGATGATGTTCCGCGGCGGATTCATGACGAGGAGGTCCGATAGCTCTCCGGCCACGCTCAGATCACTGCCCTGAACTGTAGCAGATCCCGAATCAAATAAAACATTATCCCGAATGGTCAGGAGCAAGCCCTCATCCGTCAATTTAGTGATGAATTGAACCTCCAGATTATTCGTTTTAATATATTCGTTAATCTTTTTCTGGATTTCCTTCAACTCTTCCTGATCCTTCATGAATGCCTGTTTATCGAGCTCTTCTTTACTTAGTTCCTTCTCTTTATCTTCTTTTTGATTCAGTGATGCAGCTTGTTTCTCTACCTGATCACTTGATTGCTGAGGTGCCACAGGGCTTGGATACTCCATCATTCCCGTGCCCCCGGTGAAGATTTCATTGAAAACTTGTGAGAGCTCTTTGAACTTCTGAGCGTCCACCGAGCTTGAAGCATACAGGACGATGAAGAGGGCCAGTAACAGGGTAAGTAAGTCGGCATATGGAATCAGCCATGATTCATCCATGTGCTCGTCGTCATGTTTCTTTTTACGCCGCCTCATCCTCATCCCCCTTTAGTAACATGATTCGTTCACTTGCAGGTAAATAGGAAGCCAGCTTCTGTTCAATGACACGGGGAGACTCTCCCTCGATGATGGACAGGATTCCTTCCACCATCATCATTTTCATCTGAACCTCCACCTTCGATTTTCTTTTTAACTTATTGGCAAAAGGGTGCCACAGAACGTATCCCGTGAAAATCCCGAGGAGTGTGGCAACGAATGCCGCTGAAATCGCATGTCCAAGTTCTTCCGTGTTGTCCATATGACTGAGGGCCGCAATCAATCCAATGACCGCCCCCAACACCCCAAGAGTGGGTGCGTACGTTCCTGCCTGTGTAAAGATGAGGGCTCCTGCTGAGTGCCGCTCTTCCATTGCGTCGATCTCTTCATGCAGTACATCCCTTATGTAATCACCACTTTGTCCATCCACCGCCAATGAAAGTCCGTCCCTAAGGAATGGATCGTCCACTTCCTGTGTCTTTGCTTCAAGGGCAAGTAATCCTTCCTTCCTGGCAAGGTCGGCTATTTGTGAAAAGAATTGAATCGTTTGTTTCGGGTCCTGCAATTTTTGTTCTCTAAACAGAATCCCGAAAAGCTTCGGTACTTTTTTAATCTCATGTGTCGGAAAGGCAATGGTCACAGCGGCAACCGTGCCCAGTACAATAATTAAAATGGCTGCAGGGTTCAATAAGGCCACAAGGCTTACACCTTTGAACACCATCCCCACTCCAACCGCTATCAATCCTAAAATGACTCCTATTAAAGACGTCTTATCCATCTGATCGCTCCACCTTACTCATCGTAGTCTATTACTAATATCGGATGGAACTACTGATTATTGAGGAAAGTTTGATTCGAAATTTTCTTTCAAATCACTGTAAAACCCTATGTAAGCGCAACCGTTTTTGTCGATATATGGAATATACGGGATTTTATTAAAAGGAGAGAAAGTCATGACCCCTAAGCAATTGAAAGAAGTCGATAGTAAAAGAAAGAACCTTCTGCTACTGATTACGTACGGAATCAGCCTGGCAGCTGCCCTTATGTATTCCATACTACATGAATCGGGCACCATCACAGTAGCTGTATTTGCTACACAGATCCTGGTACTGGCCGGATATTTTGTTGTCATTCAATTAATTCTTAAAAAACCGAATCTCTTTGTATACTTCAGCATCCCTACAGTCTATCTCATCATGGGAATCTGGCTATTTCTTGAAGGATCCAATCCTCCCGATTTAGTTATTCTTTTATTTTTAGCTGTGATCAGCGCCATTCACTTTAATCCTGTTATCTTCGGAATCGGCTTTACTTCCGGTCTCGTACTGCTCGTGATGAATGGTGTGCTGGCACCTGAGGGAGATCCGATTTTCGCCGAATTATTCGTCCCTGCGCTATTGAGCTATGTGCTGCTCGGCATCGTCCTCGCAGTCGTCATCCAACTGAATCGAGGGCAATTTAAGCAGCTGCAGGAATTTATCCACACCACAGAAAATGAAAGTAAGAAAAAAGAAGATCAGCGAAACTTTTTACAAAAAGAATTAGCGACCATCTCATCGAGCATCAGCCAAATCAACCAACAGGTCCAAACCCACCTGGTCTCACATGATGAGATGAAGACAGCTGTGAATGAAATTTCTGCTGGAAGTGTCACTCAAAGCGATCAAATCAATAACATCGCTCTCGTGACGGAAACGACGATGAGTAAAATGGAAGAAGTGGCAAGGCTTTCGGACGATCTTACCTCACACTCCAACGATGCGAATAGCTTAGCCGTTTCAGGAAGCGAACGAGTCATAGATCTTCAGGAAAACATGATCGAGCTGAAAAATATTATTGAAGGCCTTCATCAAACCTTTAAAGAGTTAACAAGTAAAATCGAAGAAACCAATACCTTTATCGGAAGCATCCAGGATATTACGGATCAAACCAATCTACTGGCTCTAAATGCATCCATTGAGGCTGCAAGGGCAGGGGAAGCAGGGCGCGGATTCAGTATCGTGGCCGATGAAATCCGGAAATTGGCGGAAATCACGCGGAACACAGCGACACGCATCAACGACAACCTGGCTTCCGTGAACGCCGTGAACTCTTCTGCCGTTGAAATCATGAATCTGAGCTCTGAAAAACTCAATGAAAACGTAGGGGCAACAGGAGAAGTGACATCCTATTTCACGACACTCCGCGAGAAGCTTGACGCACTCTCAAACGAGTTTCAACGCCTAACGTCCACCGCTTCTGAAGTAAGGGGAGAGACGGAACAAGCCGAGCTGTCAACGAAGGAATTGGCAGCCGTCATCCAACAGACATCTGCGGGCCTTGAAGAAATCAGTGCCACCATAGAAACCCTTCATGGTGACAACCGGACGATCGCTCAATATGTTCAAGATACTGCCACAAGTGCAGAACGGATTCAGAACAGTGTCAACGCCTAATCTGTGGTAAACTAAAGGAAGCAGATTTAAAGGATGTGGCACTTTTGGATAAACGATTCACCATGATCATTCCCATCATGATCCTTGTAGCCGTTGCTTCTTATTGGATGCTAGGCAAATACTATTCCGAGATCGAGCTTGGCTCTAAGATCATGCTCATCATCGGGGGCACGCTCCTCTCCGGAGTGATTTCCTTCTTCTTATTTAAAGAAGACAAGGAGCCGAAATAAGGAAAAGACCACTTTCCGGGAAGAAAGTGGTCTTTTGTTATTTCAGAAGCTTATTTTCTAATTTATGTTCATAATTCTTGAAGAGCGAACTATTTGTATTGACCCGCTTTTTAGAAAGCATGCCGTTGTACTTCAGCATCTTCTCATTCAGGCTTTGCTGGAGGTCCCGCTTTTCATCCTCATTCTCACACGCCCTGATCATGTCCTCAATCCGCATCATTTCTTTTTTCACATTCATTTCATCCATCGTGTACCCTGCATTCTTCATCATCCGGTGGGCCATCTTCAATTCCTCCGGCACCCCCAAATCATCGTCCAGATTCAACGGCTTGCCAAATCCGGGCAAATGACTAAACTCTCCGTCCTCATACGCTTTCTTGATCCGTTGCTCCGATACAATCATTGAAAAATCCAACTTTACCCCTCCATTCAGTGGAATCAGTTGATTCTTGGCAGCAAGTAACTCGTTACTATCATTATATCCAATTTGCACGTTTTTTGAGTGTAAAGGATGCGTCTATTTTCTGACAATTCCTTTACACATATTTTCAGTCCTCCTGGAAAAACTACGTGTATCACGAACGAAAAGGAGTGGCGCACATGGCACGTGGTAAATCATTCGAATCAAAGAAAAAGGGTCATCCAGGGAATTTCCCTCAAAATAGTACTTCCGCTAAACATTCTGAAGATGCAGTGGGCGATGAAGAACTGATCGTGACACAAGAAGCGTTTAAAAACCGTGAAGACAATGATGAACATCGCTATTAAAGACAAAAAAACGCTAGGATTCCTAGCGTTTTTTTGTTGCCCCTGTTGAAAGGACGGGGAATCTGGAGGTGCATCAGACTCCACATTCCCATTATTTTCAAAAGGTTAAACCGACACACTTTCCTTCTTTGATAAATCCATCGCCGGACCGAAGAATTCATAACGGACCTTAGATACGCCCATTTCTTGTAACATCTGAATGACAGCTTTCATGAACGGTGCAGGTCCGCACACATAGCATTCCGTTGCCGCATCCACATATTGCTTCAGGATGTCTTTGTTCACGTAGCCTGTAAAATGAGCACCGGATTCATCACGGGGATTTTCATATATATAGCAGGCTTGCCCATTTTCAAATTCACCCATGATGTTGTCGACCTCTTCTTTAAAAGGGTGCACTCCTTCATTTCTGCTTGCATGAATAAACGCCGTTCTTCGTTCAGGCGCGTTCCTTGCCACCCTTTCAAGCATGCTCATCATAGGCGTGATGCCGACACCTCCGCTAATGAGCGCTACAGGGGAGCTTCCATCTTCTAAATAAAAATCCCCGGCCGGTGCACTGACCTCAATCTCGCTTCCTTCTGTCATCTGGTCATGTAAGAAATTAGACACTTTCCCTTTTGGATCATGTTCTGCTTCTCTTTTTACGGAAATCCTGAAGAATTTCTCCAGCGGTGCACTTGATAAACTGTATTGGCGGATATGGGTGAATTCTTCACCAGGAATCGTCACCCTGACAGAGATATATTGCCCAGGCATGAAGGTCGGAACAGTACCTCCATCTTTTGGTTGAAGATAGAAAGAAGTCACGCACTCACTTTCCACTACCTTTTTTGCCACCCTAAATGGTTTAAAGTGCCTGTATTCCGCCTGCTGATACATTTCTTCCTCTACATCGATAAATACTCCGGCGATGACTCCGTATGCTTCTCCCCATGCTTCAATAATCTCATCTGTCGCTGCCTCTCCCAGAACCTGCTTGATTGCTTGAAGCAAATGCTCTCCAACGATTGGATAATGCTCCGGTTTGACTCCGAGACTTCTATGCTTATGGGCAATCTGCTTTACAACCGGAAGAATACTCTCGAGCTTATCGATATTTTGAGCCGCAGCGTAAACCGTATTGGCCAATGCCGTCTGCTGTCTTCCCTTTTTCTGATTGACATGGTTGAAGATATTTAATAATTCTGGATGGTCCCTAAATAAATTTTTATAAAAAGTGGACGTTATTTCCGTTCCTTTCACTTCTAAGACAGGAGCAGTGGATTTCACGATTTCAATGGTTTTTTGAGATAGCATAATGGTCACCTCTAAAGATATATTTTGAATACATCTTTAAATTACTCCTCTTCCACCATTAAAGCAATATATAAAATACACCTTTAACAAAACAGTCACATTTAGACACAAACTTACTTCCTTCTGTATAATGGGGATAACGGAACGGAAAGGTGAGATACATGAGACTAACTTTATACACCGACTACTCACTGAGGGTCCTGATTTTCCTGGCTTCCAAACCGAAAGAAGAACTCTCTAATATAAAAGAAATCGCGGATGCCTACAGCATCTCAAAGAATCACCTGATGAAAGTGACGTATGAACTTGGAAAAATGGGGATGATCGAAACGATCCGGGGCAGAAACGGCGGGATCAGACTGGCACAATCCCCTGAAGAAATAAATATTGGGAAACTTGTCCGGGTCACCGAAGAGGATTTCCATCTTGTCGAATGCTTTGATGCCCAAAATAATTCCTGCATCATTACACCTGTATGCGGATTAAAGCATGTACTCGGCAAAGCATTGAATGCCTACCTCTCTGTACTCGATGAATATAGCCTGTCCGATTTGATTCAGAACCCGATGGATTACCGGTTCCTTTTTCAGGAACAGAAGCGGGATGAAACGTCAACCTGAAGAAACTTCTCACCTGTGGAGGGTGGGGAGTTTTTTTGTAAGTATAAAGAGATGATTGGTTACGATCCGTTTTACACCGTATCAGAAGTTCAGCAGCCGATTTCATACAAAAATTCAGCTGCTGAATAAAGTTAAATAATCAGCAGCTGAACGCTTCACTCTTTGCTCTCACTATATGTAAACGTCATTAACATAAATAAGAAAAAGCTGAGTAATAACGTGCTTCCCCCGACAATATAGAATACCGTTGTAAAGCTTGACGGCAGGTTGAATGGATTTAGATTATACATCCACATCCCGACGGTCAATCCAATCGACCCTATGATCGCTGACCAGACATGGGCAAATGCCAGTTTAGAAGATTTCGGCACCTGATAGGAACGGTAATAGGAAGAATACGCAAATAAACTCAACCAGCCCACAACTAAAATATGAGCGTGAATCGGCTTGAATGCATATGATCCGGCCCCTGCCATATGAGACCCGAGAAATGCTCCGATAAACCCATAGATGGCGGCCATACGTAATAAAAGGACATGCCACCGCATTTAGTACTCCCCCTTTTTTTTAAAATCATACTTCCATCATTATAGTATAGTTGTCCGAAACGTTGCTATGATTCTTCGTCCAATTCCATAGAACGTTCATAATTTCCGGTGTGATGAACAAATAATTGCCACCGCTGTTACACAGGATACAAAGATAGGTGTAAACATTTGCAAACGGTGCCATCACTGATACAATAAGAATGTAATAGAACATTCTGAAAAAAAGGAGAATACATATGACTAACTTCCAACAAAATCTTGAAAAATACGCAAGCCTTGCAGTGGAAGTCGGAGTGAACGTCCAGAAGGGTCAGACCCTTGTCATCAACACTTCACTCGACTCGGCAGAATTCGTCCGCTTAGTAGTAAAGAAAGCCTATGAAGTAGGAGCTAAGCACGTATACGTCAACTGGAGTGACGATATTGTCAACCGTACGAAATACGACCTTGCCCCTGACGAAGCATTCCAGGAGTTCCCTGAGTGGAAAGCACGTGAAGTAGAAACGCTTGCTGAAGGCGGAGCTGCATTCATGAGCATCGTTTCTTCAAGTCCTGACCTGCTAAAAGGGGTAAATCCTGAACGAATCTCGAACTTCCAGAAGGTTGCCGGTAGAGCGATGTCCAAATACCGTCAGTTCATTCAATCGGACAAGGTGAGCTGGTGTGTACTTGCCGCTCCTTCTAAAGACTGGGCTGCAAAAGTATTCCCTGATGCTTCTGAAGAAGAGCAAGTGGACCTATTATGGGACGCGATCTTCAAAGCCGTACGCGCTGACCAGGCAGACCCTGTACAGGCTTGGAAGGATCACGACGCAAACCTTCACGAAAAAGTCGAATACCTGAACGAAAAGAATTACCAAAAGCTTCATTACACAGCACCAGGGACGGACCTTACCATCGAACTTCCGAAAGGGCACCTTTGGGTTGGAGCTGGAAGCGTGAACGAAGAAGGAACGACTTTCATGGCCAACATGCCGACGGAAGAAGTATTCACGGTTCCACTTAAAACCGGTGTAAATGGTACAGTATCAAGCACAAAACCACTTAGCTACGGTGGTAACGTGATCGACAACTTCACGATCACATTCGAAAATGGACGCATCGTGGATGTGAAGGCTGAAGAAGGCGAAGAAATCCTGAAGCGCCTGGTAGATACGGATGAAGGATCTCACTATCTTGGGGAAATCGCCCTTGTGCCTCATCAATCACCGATTTCTCAATCGAACGTGTTATTCTACAACACACTATTCGACGAGAACGCATCAAACCACCTTGCGATCGGTAATGCCTATGCATTCTGTATCGAAGGCGGAAAGAAAATGAGTGAAGAAGAGCTTGAGAAAAACGGCTTGAACAACAGTATCACTCACGTTGACTTCATGATCGGTTCTGACAAAATGAACATCGATGGAGTAAAAGAAGACGGCTCGACGGAAGCAGTATTCCGTGATGGCGGTTGGGCGTTTTAAGTTTACTATGTAGTGTAAATCCCTGAGAGGCAGCTTGGCTGCTTTTTGGGGGTTTTGTTTTTTTTGATGGGTGGCTTGGCTGCATTTTTTGACTGAGCGCTCAATCAAATGGATTAATTTGTAAAAAGACGCAATTAACCATATTTTTGACGCAACCCCAATGGAAAATGACGCAAATATGATTAAAACGACGCAATAAACTTAATTTTGACGCAATCACCTAAAGAAATGACGCAATTCCCGTTTCATACCCCATCTGATTCTCCTTCCACCTGCTATGTAGTCAGGCATCCAGCCAATATCAGTTCCAAATCACCACTATCCATATTGTTTCGTCAACGCAATCGCAGCAATTGTCGCTCCTGCTGCCTGTGCATAGCTCCCGAATGTCGTGATCTGAAGTCCGAGATCCTTCATTTCCTTTAAAATATATACTTCTCCCACCGCTTCAAGGGCTGCACCCAGGGATTGAAGCGTATTCCCATAAGCGAGTAGCTGTGAATAGGCACGCGTACTTAAGGTAGCTCCGTATGCCTCAAGTCCCGCACCGATAGATTGAACGGTATCTCCAAAGATATCCAGATTCAATCCTTCCAGCTCTTTTCCTGAAAATTGGAGCTCGGCCGCATAGACATTCGTTACGTTTCCGGAGGCTTGGATCCAGTCACCGATCACACGATAGGTTTCCCCTATCGATCCATCTGACAATTTTTCGGCACCGACAGCCTGAAGGGCATTTCCCGCCGCCTCGAATCCATTTCCGATGGAGACCAACCGAAGTCCGACAGGCTCCTGATTCAATCTTTCTTCTCGGATGATCATGGTTTCACCGATGGCTGCAATTACCGTCCCGACTACCTGAGTCCACACTCCCGTAATGAGTATTAGTCTATCGATCACCTCCGTCCACCGATCCTTTCATCGTTCATACATTCAATGTATTCAAAGAATTGTAATTGGTATCTTTGGACTCAGGACCATCATGATTGTATTTTTACAAATACCAGTAAAACAGTCTTGTTTAATTTGTCCCATCAGGCTATGATATTCTAGTTCATCTAGAGTTTCATAAGGGGGAGGGATTTAGGTGAGAATTAGGGATTGGGATCGTAATTTGAAGGTCCGGCTGTTTGGGGAAGCAGCGATAAATATTACCTTCTGGATGTTCTTTCCGTTTTTGACGATTTATTTTACAGAGTCATTCGGAAAGCAGACGGCAGGTTTATTATTGGTCCTTTCACAGGTATTCGCCGTCGTGGCGAACTTAATGGGAGGATATTGTGCGGACCGCTTCGGGCGTAAACGGATGATGGTCATATCGGCATTTGGACAAGGATTGGCATTTCTAATCTTTGGACTCGCCAGCTCACCGTGGCTCGATTCTGCCATGATCGGATTTATCTGTTTCAGTTTAGTAGGTGTGTTCGGCTCATTTTATTGGCCGGCAAGTCAGGCCATGGTCGCAGATGTCGTGGATGAGAAAGACCGGAGCCATGTGTTTGCCGTCTTTTATACGTCTATCAATATCGCCGTCGTCGTAGGACCAATATTAGGGGGCATCTTCTACGTCCACTACCGCTTTCAATTATTGATTGCAGCGGCACTTATTTGTATCCTTTTAGCTCTTCTGCTATCTAAAATGACGAGGGAAACGGCACCCGCCGATAAGAATAAGCTCCTCGTCACTGAAGGAAAGAAGAAAGCATGGCATAGTGTATTGTCTGATCAATTTAAAGATTATAGTGTCATATTCAAGGACAAAACGTTCTTATTGTTTATTTTAGCAGGGGTCTTGGTAGGTCAGACATTCATGCAATTGGACCTCTTGATTCCTGTATATATTAAAGATGTGATGGATAAAGCCACTCTGTTCAGCTTCGGGGACTGGTCATTGACCCTTGTGAGTGAGCAGGTATTCGGTTTAATCCTATCAGAAAATGGATTCCTGGTGGCCCTTCTTACAGTGGTCATTACACGTTGGATCACAAAATTCCGCGAGCGTAATGTGTTCATTCTGTCTTCGGTCATTTATGCGGTTTCGATCTTCATGTTTGGTCAAACGAGTTCCGTATGGATGTTTGTGATCAGCATGGCGGTGTTCACATTTGCGGAGTTGATGACGGCCGGTATCCAGCAGAGCTTCGTATCAAAGCTTGCGCCGGAACATATGCGTGGGCAGTATTTTGCCGCAGCCAGTCTGCGCTTCACGATTGCAAGGACGATTGCACCTCTGTCCATCACCCTGTCTCTTTATGTAGGATATGATTGGACGTTCATCATCCTTTCGATTCTTGCTCTTGTCAGTGCTGGACTCTTCTTCATCATGTTCGATCGTTTTGAGAAGGAAGAATTGAAACTGAAGAAAGCTGCTCATTAAAAAAAGGAATGATCCGCAATGGATCATTCCTTTTCCTTTTCTATTACAGTCCCAGATCAAATCCTTCATCATCAGACTGCAGCATTGTATTTAGACCAAGATCTGTTGAAAGACCAAGGTTGAATTCTGAATCTGAAGACTCTTCATTTTCCCATCGTGTGTAGCTTGCATCTGCATTTACACCAAGGTTTGATAGAAGAGACGATTCGTTGTCCTCGTCAGAAGATAAAAATCCAAGAGCAGTATCCGTACCTGCATTTAATCCTGCACTCGTATACTCTTCTTCTTCAGAATCCATTGATTCAGCCCATAGTCCCGCATTCACTGCGTTCATGACAGTAGCTGCAGATTCATTGTCTTCATCGTTTGTCATAGCACCAAGCATTAGGTTATTCGCTGCATTCGCTTCGAACTTGGAATAGTCGTCGCTGTTTTCAACAGTTGTCATAACAGAAGTATCGTTCATTGCTTCTACTTCAGAAGAATCACCATCTTCTTTATCCATTGTTCCAAGTACCAGACCATTTGCAGATTCAGTACCGATTGACGTTTTAGAAGAATCGTTTTCTTCACTGCCTTCTGTCATCACCCATACATTGGAATCAGTCATCGCATCAGCACTCACTTCATTCTCTTCATCAGATGCAGAAGCATTAAGACCAGAAGCAAGGTTTCCGGAAGTAGTAGAAGCATAAGAATCATCTTCTTCATTGTACATCGTTTCATTCATGATTCCAGCGTCAGTCATAGCGTTTACTGCTGCTGATCCATCTTCTCCTTCAACCGCTGCATTCACATCCTGAGATGCTCCTGCTTCAGTCATGGATGTGAAAGAATCGTCTTCTTCGCTGTACGTCGTTTCATTCATGACACCAGCTTCTGTATCAGCATTCACTGCTGCTGATCCATCTTCTCCTTCAACTGCTGCGTTTACATCCTGAGATGCTCCTGCTTCAGTCATGGATGTGAAAGAATCGTCTTCTTCGCTGTACATCGTTTCATTCATGACACCAGCTTCCGTATCAGCATTTACTGCTGCTGATTCGTCTTCTCCTTCAACCGCTGCGTTTACAACCTGAGATGCTCCTGCTTCTGTCTTTGAAGTAAATGAATCGTCCTCTTCGCTGTACGTTGTTTCATTCATGACACCAGCCTCTGTATCAGCATTCACTTCTGCCGACTCGTCTTCTCCTTCAACTGCTGCATTCACATCCTGGGATGCTCCCGCTTCTGTCTTTGAAGTCGCTGAATCATCTTCTACTGTCGTTTCATTCATAACAGCTGCGTCTGTATCAGCGTTCACTTCTGCTGATTCGTCTTCTCCTTCAACGTTTGCGTTTACATCTGAAGTTGCTTCTGCACCGTTCTTGGTCATGACAGAATCATTTTCTTCATCCACAACCGTTTCATTGACGACGTTTGCATCAGCATCGGCGTTTGCATCCGTATTCGATTCTTCGTCTGATCCTCCGATGTTAAGTCCATTTAATAAACCATCTTCTGAATCAAGGATGTTGACGTTTTCCAATAACCCATCATTGCTACCCAGCAGTGAATCATTCCCTGCCGCAAAGCTTGTGTGACCTCCGATTGCAAGACTTGCTGCTAATCCACCTGTCATTACCAATGTTCTAAATACGCTTTTTCTCATTTTATTTTTCTCTCCTTTTAAAAGTTTTTAAGTTTATATACTTTTGAAAAGAAGAGAATCTTGAGGTGGTTGGGACGGTGGTGCGTTTAACCACTGATCATAGTAGAGATTATTTTTCTCGTACATATTGGTTTTTTGTAAGTTGACGGCCGTTGCATATTGCTCCGACACAACCCATAGAGAAGATGCCCCTGTTACCTGACCGCTCATTCCACTTGTACTGGATGACTGACTTGTTGAATTCATCGTTGTCGTCGTCAGGACCGGTTCCATCTTATTACGGGGTGGAGAAGACTGTTCATTCTGATTTTCAGGTACTTCCATCTTAACGGAACGCTCTTTCTCCACTTCAACCGGTTTTGTAAGTATGGTTTCAATTTGGTTTTTGGCTTTGCTTATTCCAATGGAGCTTTGATCAGGTTCGACCGGAACTTCTTCTTTGACCGGTTCCTTTCGAACATCTGCTCTCTCCATTTCGACGTCACGATCTTTATCCTCTGTGTCGACCAAAGGCTCGTCGGGCACTTCTGTTTCAATGTCCAATTTGACAGCTGGTTCCTTTGAAACATCGGCGTCGACTACACCGGTATCCACTTTGACCTGTGGATCTTTGGACACTTCGACATCGACGACCCCTGTATTCACTTTTACTTCAGGATCATCTGACAGATCCACTTCCAACAGAGGTTTATCGTCTGACAATGATTCCGTCACAGGTTTCGTTGTTTCTACAACTGTGTTGGTAACCGTCTTCGTCGTTGAATCCACTGTACCCGTTACAGATTTCGTTGTTTTTTCAACGGTATTGGTAACCGCTTTGGTGGTGTTGTTCACCGTTTCCGTTACAGGAGCCGCTGAGTCCCCTACAATATCAGTAACTGGTTTTGTCGTGTGTTCAACGGTTTTATTCACCGTATCACCAACGGACTTCGTTGCGGTGTTCATTGTACCTGTAACCGATTCTGTCGTCTGATCGACCGTATCTGTCACCGAATCAACCGTATTGGAAAGGATATTCCCTTTGGATTGCTGATCCTCCTCTGAAGGTTTGTCCTTCTCCTCGTCAGGAGCGGACACGGCTTCATTCACGGTCGTTGTCGCGCTGTCCGTGACAGCGTTGACTTCATCCGTCACATTGGAGAGAAGTCCCCCCTCTGCTGAAGCAAAGGTTGGAATACTGATGACTCCAAGAAAAAGCAAAGCCTGAATTAAGCATTTTTGCACTGCGTCTTGTCACCTCCTTCCGATTCAAATAGCGGATGCTAAAATGTTCTTTTGAGTGGTGCTGTATCTGTTGTACCTGGTACAAAATGAATTGATTGTACCAGGTACACATGGTGTTGAAAAAATCTTGTCCGACACCCACCCTGCATCCCATTTTCACGAAGCTAACGAAAGGGGTTCAAATTTGGATCACTTTTTTTCAAAAAAATTTATTTTTCTTCTGAAAAATTGTCAGAAAAGGATGAATCCGAAAAATTCCGTTTACCCCCTTTTCCCATAAAAAGTGAGATGTTACAATGTACAACCGTAAGCAATCTTAACGTAGCTCTTTCAAGAGTTAGTCGGAGATTCCAATCAATACTACGCAAAGAAAGGATGTTGATTTCAATGCATATCGGAAGCAAAGGCTGGTACGTACAAGAACTAAAAAAAGCAGGCGTACGCCACTATGAAGAACGCTATGTCGAATCATACAAAAAACACGTTCTTGCAAACCTATTAGAACGTACAAAATAAACATGAGAGGGACGGACCTCGATTCCTATGACCAGGTCATAGGAATGAAGGTCCGTCCCTTTTTTTATTTCAGTAGTTTCGATGAGTAGATGGGGTTCAGGTTTGGTTTGACAGAGTATCTTTTGGTGCGGCTCAGTTTGTATGTTTTGTTTTTGAGCAGGTATGCTTTGTATTTTTGGTTCCAGCTTTTCAGGGACCAAAGGATCAGTCCTGCTGTCAGGAGGGACAATCCTCCGGTGGCCGGCCAGAAGTATGGTGAAATGACACCTGACTCGTACGCCAGTCCAATCGGTGAAAAGATGAAATATGTGAGTACGACTGAAGCCATCAATACAATGGAAAGTGGGATGCTGTATTTCCATGGCATCATGTCCACTTTCGGATTATAGCGGTATTCATATGGCTTCTGCATCGGTTTCCACCAGCCGATCATTAGCATCAAGAACACTTCTGCCACAAACAGAATTCCATAGATGTGAATGAAGTTGATGTCGATACTGAATCCGAATAGATGTCCCGTCCCCCATACAAGCATGTAATACGTGATGACGTGAAGGATGATGACCGTTTTCGCAGCCACTGCCGGAATCCGTTTTGAAAACACCCCGACTAGCAAGACGACGATGATCGGGATATTGAAAAAGCCTGTAAATCGCCTGATCAAGTCCCATAACCCGTCTGTTGCATGGATCAGTAATGGAGAAACGCACATGGATACAACGGCCAGCAGTGCACCGAACCATTTACTGATGGTGATCAACTTCTGATCGCTCACTCCCGGATTGAATTGAGGCTTGTAAATATCAAGGGCGAATAGTGTTGCTGCACTGTTTAACAATGAGTTAAAGGAGCTTAGCACCGCTCCAAGCAATACAGCCAGGAAAAATCCCGTCAAATAAGAAGGAAGCACGGCGTTGATCAATGCAGGATATGCCAAGTCCACACTTTTCAAAGAATCTCCATACAGATGAAAGGCGATGACGCCC
This sequence comes from Rossellomorea sp. YZS02, assembly GCF_033963925.1. Classification (NCBI taxonomy): domain Bacteria; kingdom Bacillati; phylum Bacillota; class Bacilli; order Caryophanales; family Bacillaceae; genus Rossellomorea; species Rossellomorea sp. YZS02. The sequence continues at coordinate 129,545 of NZ_JAXBLY010000003.1, forward strand.
GGAAGCATCATCATAAATGGGACCAGCAGTTTATAGAAGCCCGAAATGATGACGCCTTTCTGCCCTTCCGCCAGATTCTTTGCACCTAAAGTACGCTGGATCACATATTGATTGGAAGCCCAGTAGAATAAATTCGCAAAAAGCAGGCCAGTAAAAATAGTCGAAAATGGGACGGAATCCGATGCAGATCCAATGGAATTAAGCTTCTCCGGGTTCTTCGTCGCAATCTCCTTCACGCCGGAGAGGATGTTTCCATCTCCAAGCGCATAAAATCCTAAAATCGGTACAAGGATTCCAATGATCAAGAGTCCCACTCCATTTAATGTATCCGAAATCGCAACAGCCTTCAGTCCCCCGAAAATGGCATAAATACTGCCAATGATGCCGATTGTCCACACAATCACCCATATCGATTGCGTATAGGATATGCCGAGCAGCTCAGGAACATCGAATAACTTCAGAACGGCCAGAGCCCCTGAATAAAGCATAGAAGGAATCGTCACAAACACATATCCCAGCATAAAGAGAATGGTCGTATATTGGCGGACACCCTTATCATATCGTTGATTGAGAAACTCAGGTAATGTGGTGAAACTTCTCCCCAAATATTTCGGGAGCAAATACAGGGCCATGATGATGATGGCAAATGCGGCGGTCACTTCCCACGCCATGTTCGACAGGTTCGCACGGAACGCCTGCCCATTCAAACCCACCAATTGTTCTGCAGATAAATTGGTGAGTAGCAGCGACCCTGCAATAAAGGTTCCTGTCAGCCCCCTCCCTGCCAGAAAATAACCCGTGGAGTCATTCAGGGACCCCTTTGTTTTTATGTATGAAACCCACGCAACCAATCCCATAAAAAAGACACAGGATACTAGTGTAAACAGTAAACCATTCTCAAACATCGGACTTCTTCCCTTCATATTTATTATATGTGTTTGAGAAAGTTCCCCAAAAGTTATACTAGTAAACTATTATTTTTGGAAAATTATTAAAAATAGTCATAAGGAACCACCACGTTTTTCCATTGAAATACTTTTGAAAAAACGGTTGTGGAGGGCTTTCTTCCTGTGATAAAGTAAAGAACATATTTTAAAAATAACTTCATACGAATTCCTTATATATCTATGGTGATATGGACCATAAGTCTCTACCTGGCAGCCGTAAATTGCTAGACTATAAGGAAAGTCTTTTCTATATGCTACGTGTATGGAGACTTTCCCTATGTTTATTAGAGAATGTCTTCATGCACTTTTTTATTTGCTTTTTTGAGAAGTCTGACATCATACGACATATACCTTGAGGATTCGATGAAGAAATCATTTTTTGGAGGAATGGTATTGTGAGTTTAGTGTATGGCATCTTATCTTTACTTGGCGTTTTATTTCTAGCGTGGTTGTTGAGCAGCAACCGCTCGGCCATTCAATGGCGGACGATCGTCATCGGCATCTGCCTCGAATTTCTACTTGTTCTTTTCGTATTGAAGGTTCCGTTTGGACAAACGGTCCTGAAGAAAGCGGCACTCGGTGTCCAGAAAGTCATTGATTACAGCAATGAAGGAATCATGTTTGTGTTCGGCGGATTCTTTGAAAAAGGGACGAACATCTCATTTGTTTTTGCCATCAATGTGTTAGGCGCCATCATCTTTATTTCTGCCCTTATTTCCGCTCTTTACTATTTGCGCATCATCCCGTTCTTTGTAAAATACATCGGGATTGGATTAGGAAAGATCCTTGGTACGACGAAGGTCGAGTCGTTTAACGCGATCGGGAATTCGTTCCTCGGTTTGGCGGAAGCTCCCCTGTTGATCAAGCCTTACTTAGTGAAGCTGACCCGTTCTGAATTATTTGCCGTCATGGTAGGGGGAACGGCTTCAGCGAGTGGTGCCATCCTGATTGGATACTCACTGATGGGGATCGATATGAAATTCCTTCTTCTGTCTGTATTCAGTGTTCCCATCGTCTCCCTCGTCATCGCGAAGATCATTGAACCGGAAACAGAAGAATCGGCGACGAACGGAGATATTTCGTTAGGAAAAACTACTCATACGAACGTATTTGAAGCGATTTCCGAAGGCGCACTGAGCGGAACTCAATTAGCCATTAATATTGGTGGGCTATTGATCGCTTTCATCGGGATACTGGCGGCCGTGAATGGACTGCTTGGATTAGTGGATACAAGCCTATCAACAGTCTTTGGCTACGTATTCTATCCTCTTGCACTACTCGTCGGCATCCCGATGGATGAAGCATTCCGTGCCGCATCCATCATCGGGACGAAGCTTTCTGTAAACGAGTTCGTGGCTTACAAAGAGCTCTCTGGCATGATGAACGAGCTTTCACCCAAGACCGTGGCGATCCTTTCTGTTGCCCTTTGTAATTTCGCCAACCTTTCTTCCATCGGACAGCTGATCGTCGGACTAGGTTCATTAGAACCGACGCAACGACCGATGGTGTCTAAACTAAGCTTGAAAGCCATCCTTGCAGGAACACTCGCAAGCTTTATCACAGCCATCATCATTAGTATATTTCTATAATTTTTTGCGTCATTTATGTTTCTTCCCGAGCCATTTAGTGAATAGTATAAGGTAGAAATCTTTTTTCACATTGACAACGGAAGGTGAAACCATTGAGAGAAAAAAAGACCATGAAAGAAACGAAAACCAGTAAAACGACCCACGTTCTTCCACCTGATACGAACCATCACGGTACGTTATTCGGTGGAAAACTGATGGCCTATATAGACGATGTAGCCTCCATCGCCGCAACCCGACATGCCCGAAAGCCTGTCGTAACGGCATCCACGGATTCCGTCGACTTCCTTCAACCCATTAAAGTCGGCGACGCCGTTACACTGGAAGCCATCGTCACGTACACGGGACGAAGCTCCATGGAAATCTGTGTGAAAGTGACATCAGAGGTGCTCCTGACTGGAGAAACCAATGTGGCTGCCATCTCCTTCTTAACGTTTGTAGCATTGGAAGGAAACAAACCAGCCGTGATTCCTGAAGTGGTTCCAGAAACGGAAGAAGAGAAATGGCTGAACGAAACAGCTAAAAATCGGGCTGAACACCGTAAAGCCCGTAAAAAACATAGTGAAGAGCTGGCGGAGTTTTTCCGTAAAGCTTATTAGTTTAGGAGGCTGGGACAAAAGGGTTTCAGATAAGGAAGAATCCGAACGAGTGATTTGATAAAAATCTAACTCGTTCGGATTTTTATTTTTTATAATCCATTTATTTAGCAGGTTCTAGCTGTTGATTGGAGTGCAAGACGAAGACTCCTGCGGGAAAAGCGGAATAGGTGAGACCCCGCAGGAGCGACAGCGACGAGGAGGCTCGCCTTCCGCCCGAGGAAAGCGAAGTCTTGCACGGAAATCAACAGCGGTGTTACAAGTAATCTCATTGTTCGTCTTTAGAGTGTATAGATTTAGTTATGTCCCAGCCTCTTTTTGTGTGGGTACGCCCGGCATTCGCCGATAAAATCCGCCGTCATCCATCATCCACCGGTACGAGTCCCCTTTCTCTCTCTGATCCACTCTAGAATTATTCCCAACAAATAATTATGATTCCCCCTAACTCTTTTTCCCCACCCCCTTCAAAATAGGTCCGTCCCTCCGATAATACAGAGGTACGGACATGTGAAGTGTCTTATTATTTTTATTTTTGGAGGTTACGGTTTGAAAAAAATAGTCAGTATGTTTCTTCTTGTCATGCTTGTGATGGCAGGGTGTTCTACGCCTATGACGAAAGAAACCAGCACAGAAAAACAGCAGAGTATCGGAATCCTTCTTTCTGATACAGGTCTTGGGGATGGTTCTTTTAATGATTCCGCCTTCAGGGGACTCGAACGTGCCCGTGAAGAATTGGGGATTTTATTTGATTATAGAGAAGCGCCGGATGGGGATTTCGAAGGAGCCCTTAAGGAACTTGTCGATCAGGATCATGAACTTGTCATTGGACTGGGGTTTTCAATCCAGGATGCCCTTGAAAAGGTGGCAAGCGAAAATCCCGATCAACAATTTCTATTGATCGACGGATTTTCAGAACTCGATAATATTACTTCGATTACGTTCAAAGAACATGAAGGAAGCTTCCTTCTCGGTATGGTGGCCGCGATGAAATCCAAGACAGGTACGATCGGGTTCATTAGTGGGGCCGATGTTCCAGTCATTGAGCGCTTTGAAAAAGGTTATATTCAAGGGGCTAAATATATCAACCCTTCCATTAAGGTCATCAAAAACAATGCGAACAATTTCGGTGACGCCGACTTAGGGAGGACAATCGCAGAGAAACAAATGAAACAGGGTGCGGATTTCCTTTACCCTGCTGCAGGTTTCACAGGAGTCGGGGCCATCCAGGCTGCTCAGAAAGCAGGCGTTTTATCGGGTGGGGTCGATTCGGATCAGTATTTCATTGCGGAAAAATCTGTCGTCACTTCTATGGTCAAAAAAGTCGACAACGCCGTTTTCAACATAACGGATGAACTTATGAACGAACATAAGATTTCTCAGCACGCCTATGAATTGGGCCTTAAAGAAGACGGTGTCGGACTTGCCCCAATCCGTGTCGTGAATCTTTCACCGGAAGAAACGAAAAAGCTGGAAGATGCCAAGAACAAAATCATCTCTGGTGATATTACCGTCAATATGCAATAAATCTACTTAAGGAGTAATGTCATGGCACTAAAAAAACGTTTACTGATCTTGGGGTTGATCCCCCTTGTCCTGTCCACCATCATCATCGGCTATATCGTCTCGCAATTGGTATTCTTGCAGAATTCTGCCAAAGAAGATGTAGAGGTGCTGCTCGAGACCGAATCCTTGCGCGGAGATCTCATTGTGACGAAGCAGGCACTGTCGAATTACTCGGTGAATTCAACAGAGGAAAATAAGCAGATGGTCGAAAGTTTGCTAAAGCAAACCTCTGCTCAAATCACCGATCTGAAGAAGCTCGTTTCAGTAAAAAATCAAAAACAGACCCTTTCTTCCATTGAGTCTAAATTCACCGATTTGAAATCGGCATCGGATGCAGCTCTCAGTGAAATGGACAAAGCGGAAATCAAACGGCAATCAATACGTATTTCAGGTGTGTTGAACGATATGTATCTATTGCATAAGCAAACAAACGAATGGTATGAAAATTCACTGCAAGAAAATAAGAGTCAGATCCAATTTATCATCTGGGCCTCCATCATCGGTTTCATCGTGACGGTACTCCTCTCTCTGATAGCATCGAACCTGCTCAGCCGAAGAATCGTCAAACCATTGAACCGGATGGTGGATAATGCCGAGAAGATGGCAAATGGGGATTTAACGATCACCATCGATTCGGTCAAAGAGAAGAACAGCCGATTCGAAGTCGATAAGCTTCAAACAGCCTTTCAACATATGGTCGAGAATCTGCGAAGTACGGTCCAATCCGTCCATGACATCGGAACCAATGTAGAACGGTTTACCCACGATGTGCGCACCCAGATGGCAAGTCTGACGGAAAGCAGCAATCAGGTAGCACTCTCCACAGAGGAACTTGCCAAAGGGAGTCAATCGATTTCTGAGGATATCCAATCCACCGCTGCCCTTATGGCGGTGATGGGTGATGATTTCTCTCAGACTGTCGAACAGAGTATTGAATCATCAGAAAGCAGTAAAGTCGCACTATCATCTGTCGGAAACGGTCGTACATCCTTAAATCAGCAACAGGAATTTGCCGAAATGATCGCCGAATCTTCCTCCTCTATCATGGATTCTGTTGAATCCTTTGCCCAATATACAGGGGAGATCGAGGATGCCGCCCAGGCGGTACGTGAAATTGCCGATCAAACAAACCTCCTTGCCCTGAATGCAGCCATTGAAGCCGCCCGTGCCGGCGACGCAGGGAAAGGTTTCGCCGTCGTGGCCCAGGAAGTCCGTAAGCTTGCTGAGGACTCTTCCATTGCCACCGAACGCATCGGCAGCATGGTCGGGAGCATCAAACAGGGCATACAGTCCATCATGGATGCTTCCCAAAAAGGAAAGACCCTATCTAACCAGCAGCTGGATTCCATGAGCGTGACGGAGCGTTCTTTTGAAGAGATTTCCGGAAATGTTTCTACTATATTTGATAATCTCGCCAAACTCGAAACCGGGATGCATGCCTCTTCCGAGCGGACCAACCAGGTGATTGCCGCCATTGAAAATATTTCGGCCATCACGGAAGAAACAGCCGCCGGAACGGAAGAAATTTCGTCTTCAACAGAAGAACAGCTTCGATACTTTGAACGAATGAATGAGCAGGTGGGCGAGCTGAACAACATGACGATGGAAATGAAGAAACAACTGGAACAATTTACACTTTGATTGACTGGGAGAATGCCTCGTGCAGAGGCATTCTCCTTTTTAAAAATTTCAAGAAAAAATCGCTGATAAATGAGATTACCGCCGGTATCCAGGTATAGTAATGCCCACGATAGTGTGAATCAACCTCCCAAATTCCGACAATAACCTCACACCATTCCACTACGACTACCTTCCCCCACCCTTTCTCACTAGTCAAAACACCCCTTTTATTATTACAGAACGTTTAAATTTTTTTAACGAACAAAAAGTAGAGGTCCGTCCCTCTATACATCACAGGGTATAATAAATCCTTTTATGAAGACGTTTTGTTTTTTGATGAACGCTTTCACTTCTGTCATACTTTGTAACAATTTGTCGGTGGTAAATATCTCCACCTACATAACCCCCGAAAATCTCCTATACTGTATAGAAGGTTATACTGTCTAGAATTCTTATAGTTGGAGGAATACTGATGTTATCAAACTCTGAAATTGGGATCGATTTAGGAACTGCAAATATACTTGTTTATAGTAAAAATAAAGGAATTATACTTAACGAGCCATCTGTTGTGGCCATCGACACTGAAAACAAAACGGTCTTGGCTGTCGGAACCGAAGCCAAGAGCATGATCGGGAAAACACCTGGGAAGATCGTGGCTGTACGCCCTCTTAAAGATGGTGTGATTGCCGACTTTGATGTGACAACTGAAATGCTGAAGCAAGTCATGAAGAAGGCGAGTAAAAAATTAGGATTTTCTATCCGCAAGCCGACCGTGGTTGTGTGTACGCCATCCGGTGCGACAAGTGTTGAGAGAAGAGCGATTCAGGATGCGGTAAGAGGAAGCGGCGCGAAATCCGTGACGCTTATTGAAGAGCCTGTTGCTGCTGCAATCGGTGCTGACCTCCCTGTAGGTGAGCCTGTTGCCAACGTCATCGTTGATATCGGCGGAGGAACGACGGAAGTGGCGATCATCTCTTACGGTGGCGTCGTGTCATGTAATACCATCCGTATCGGCGGAGACCAAATGGATGAAGACATCGTGCAATATGTGCGCAAACGCTATAATCTCCTGATCGGTGAAAGAACGGCTGAATTAGTGAAAATCGAAGTCGGCCAAGCACTGATCGATCACGAAGAAAGAACCATGGATATCCGTGGACGTGACCTTGTGACAGGTCTTCCGAAAACGATTGAACTTTCATCAAACGAAATCCAGGATGCATTGAAAGAGTCTCTTCTACACATCTTGGAAACCATCCGTGCAACATTGGAAAATTGTCCTCCTGAACTGAGTGGGGACATTGTTGATCGCGGAGTCATCCTGACAGGTGGCGGAGCCCTTCTGAACGGACTTCAGGATTGGTTGAGCCAGGAGATCGTTGTACCGGTTCACTTAGCTCCAAACCCTCTTGAGTCTGTGGCAATCGGAACAGGACGTTCCCTATCCGTGATTCACAAATTACAAAAAGTAAAATAAGAAGATTCTATCCCCCATTCGGTTGGGGGATATTTTTATGCCCAGCATCAAACCCATCTATTTACCCCACTAACATTTTTTTCAAACATATGTGATCCAAATTCTTATTCCCCTCGTTAGCTTATTACAATTGAGTTCCTACCCGTTGTTTAGTATCCTTATTTTATATGTCAAAGATAAGGAGCGTATTATGCCCAATGATTTGCAGGATGTAGAACTGTATCAACAAGTTTTGGCAAAAGACTCGACTGCATTACGACAGCTCTATCAGCAATATGAAAAACTGATCTATTCGTTCTCGTATAAAATGACTGGAGACCGTGAAATCGCGGAGGAAGTGATCCAGGAGGTTTTCATGAAACTCTGGAAGAAGCACTCTCCTTACGATCACAGTAAAGGAAAATTCTCATCATGGCTGTTAACGATGACGAGAAACACGTGCCTTGATGCGTTACGCAGACGCAAAAAACATGAGTCTGTTGAATATATAGAGAAGGACTCCCTTCAGGTAACCTATGAAACTCCCGCCGATCAATTAGAGTGGAAGGAAAAAGGGACCGCGATCAGAGAGTGTATCCAATCATTGAAGGATGACCAGCAAAGAATCGTGCAATTATTCTATTTCAAAGGATTGACTCAACAATCCATCGCTGAATCAACCGATACTCCACTTGGAACAGTCAAAGGAAGAATCCGTTTAGCCCTGAAGCATTTACACACGTGTCTAAAAGGGAAAGGAGGTACGTTCGAATGACGATACAACCATGCGATCAATTACTGGATTACTACAACGGTCATTTATCTGAACTAGAGAAAGCTCAATTTGAGAAGCATTTAAAAAGCTGTGACCAGTGTCTTGAAGAACTTCATGAACTGGAGCAGTTATCGGACTATATGCCGTTCGCATCTGATGTTGTTGAACCTCCCAAAGACCTGGAAGACCGTGTTTTCGCTCATATTCTAGGCGATGAGAAATCGGCAGGCGTTGAATCAATCAAGAAAGCGAAGAAGAACAGGACATGGTTCCTCCCTTCTGTTGCGGCAGCATTAGCCCTTTCCCTTATCGGCAATGCCTATCTGTTTACCCAGCTTGAGGACCAGAATGAAGTAGTTGAACAAGCAACGATCGATCAAGTCGTCCAATATGTCGATCTCGCTGCCGTCAATGGCAATGCTAAGGGAACTGCCAGCATCATCAAGCAAGGAGCACAAACGAGCATGGTGGTCCAGGCATCTGAACTTCAGGATCTTTCAGATGAAGAAGTGTATCAGGTATGGCTCATTAAAGATGAAAAGCCAGAACGAGCCGGAACGTTTGTCACCAGTAAGGATGGAAAAGGCTCCGTCGTATTCAAGTTCAATGAAGAATTTACGAAGAAAGATTGGGATACGGTGGCCATCACCCTTGAACCGGATGCTGATAGTCAGCTTCCCCAGGGGGACATCGTGTTAGCGTCGGAAATCTAAAAAAAGTTTTACCCATTATGTTTTGCCCGTCAGCCCTTTACTGACGGGCATTTTTTCAATCCCCTTTTCTTTTATTTGAATAAAAGCGCCTATCCAAATGTTTGAGGTATTCGAACTAGGGAACATAGTCCTATGTAACAGAAGTTGTACAAATATTAAACAAAAATTTCTCTTCTTTTAAAGGGCCGCTTAGTAAAGACTCTTCACTCTTTCTATCATTCCACACCCTATTTTTCCTTTATTCAAAGGCTGTTTTCGTAAACTTGTTGCTTTTGGATGTAGCGAGTGGCGGTTGATTTCCGCTACAGGTGCTCGCTTTCCGCTCCAATCAACTGACGAAAAGTTTGACTATCACAAAGGAAATGGAGAGATTGCGTATGCCACTGCTTTTTCATTCGATGAAGTGACTGATTTTATTTAATAGTCCTTTACTCTTTTTAAACGGATGGTCACACACCGTTTTGCTCTGTCAACACTTACTACTCTAGAGGGTGAAGGGAACTGCGTAGACTCCTACGGAAAACGGGCGTGCCGAGACCCCGGAAGCGAATTGTGCTGAGGAGGCTCGGCCGAACGTCCGTGGAAAGCGGAGCAGTTCCCTTCACCCTCCTGCACCACAACCTAAATGACAGAGCATCGTAAATCTAAGTTTGGATGCAATGCAACAATCTTTGCGAAAACAGCCTTTTCAAAAGAATTGAAAAAAGTTTTTAAAAAAGTGATCCATGTTAAAACTTCTGTCGTTAGCTCTATGAAAATATAAAAAAATCAAAAGGAGAGATTTACTTATGAAAATGAAAAAAAGTTATTTAGCCGTCCCATTAAGTATGACACTACTAATTCCAACTGCAGGTGCAGTATCAGCACATAACGGTGAAGATCATTCTCATGATGCCAAAGTGGATACACCGGCAGGAGAATTAAGAACAACTTTGGATCGCTTACTTACTGAACATGCATACTTAGCCGTTGAAGCCATGAGACGTGGAGCAGAAGGCGCAGAAGATTTCGATGCGGCAGCCGGTGCACTGAACGATAACGCTGCCGATTTAAAAGGCGCAATCGCTTCTGTATATGGTGAAGAAGCCGGGAATCAGTTCAACACAATCTGGACAAATCACATCGGATTCTTCGTTGATTATGTAAAAGCTACAGGTGCGAATGACCAGGCTGCCAAAGATGAAGCTCTTGCGAATCTGGCAGGATATAAAGAAGAGTTCTCTAATTTCCTTGAGACTGCTACTGGTGAAAGATTGAAATCTGATAGTTTAGCAGAAGGGCTTCAAATGCATATCAACCAGTTAATCGGCGCATTTGACAGCTATGTTGCAGGAGACTATGAAAAGGCTTACGAATACGAGCGTGAAGCGATCGGTCATATGGCCATGGTATCAAAAGGACTATCCAGTGCGATTACAGACCAATATCCGGACAAATTTGAAAACACGATGGCCGTGACTCCGGCAACGGACTTACGCTCTACTCTTAATCATCTGTTAACCGAGCATGCTGCCCTTGCGACGATGGCGATGCAAAACGGAATCGACGGGTCCAAAGACTTTGACGCTTCGGTTAATGCGCTGAATGCCAACACAGAAGATCTTTCTGCAGCCATCGCATCAGTATATGGTGAAGAGGCCGGTAACCAATTCAAAGAAATGTGGACGAAGCATATCGGATTCTTCGTGGACTATGTAAAAGCAACGGGTGCTGAAGATGAAGCTGCCAAACAAGAAGCGATCAAGAATCTTGATGGATACCGCGCTGAATTCTCTAAATTCCTTGAAACAGCTACAGACGGCCGCTTGAAATCCGATGCCTTAGCAGACGGTCTTCAAATGCACGTAGAACAACTGACTGGCGCATTCGACAGCTACGCTGCAGGTGACTATGAAAAAGCATGGGACGGAATCCGTATGGCATATGAGCATATGCTGAACCCGGCAAAAGGATTATCAGGTGCTTTCGCTGATCAATTCCCTGACAAATTCAAAGCCAACATGCCTTCAGAAATGCCTAACACAGGTATGGGCGGAACCGCTGATGAAAACGGATTCCCATTCGAATTCCTTCTTGCAGCCCTTCTGATCATCGCTGGTGGAACAACACTCGGAATGAAAAAATACGCTTCACATAAACAATAATCTTTAACATGAGAGGGACGGACCTATAATAGGTCCGTCCCCCAGTGTGAAGATGAAAGGAGTGGCTTCACATAATGTATACTATGAGGGTTGTACTGCTTGTGCTTGTACTATTGCCCATTTCTGCATGTTCCGCTGGAATTAGTTCCAATTCCACAGGAGATAAGGCAACTACTCAAACAGCAGAGAAGCAGGAAAAACCAACAACTCAGATGGCCAGTACCACAACCTCCCCTTCTCCATTTGCAGATACGATCATTAAAGATGAAAGAAGCGGAATCGTACCTGCTACCATCGAAATCCCTGCCATTGGTGTTTCCACATCCATAGAAGCAGTTGGATTGAAAGAAAATGGCGAAATGGCCGTAACGGAAAGTTTTAAGACCACTGCCTGGTATCAGGGAGGCTACAAGCCCGGCGAACCCGGTAATGCTGTGATTGGTGGTCATGTGGACAGCCGAAATGGTCCAGCTGTTTTTTATAAGCTCAACAAGCTTTCAAAAGGTGACGAAATCATCGTTAAAGATAAGGCTGGAGAAAAGAGAACGTTTATTGTCATGGATAAGAAAGAATATCCCTGGGACGACGCCCCTTTGAAATCAATCTTTGGGTATTCCGCTGCAAGTTCTCTCAATCTCATCACCTGTACAGGAGACTTTGACCACTCTGCACGAAATTATAGCAAGCGGCTTGTCGTCTACACCGAATTGAAATCCTGATGAAAACAGCACGGAATCCCTCCGATGCTGTTTTTTTATGGATATTTTTAGAAGGAATAGAAATCCTATCAGTAAGGAAGGTGATACCATGAACGAGGAGCAGTTGGAAGATCTGTTCGGCTTCTATGGATATGAGGATTTATACAAGAGATTCAAGACTCCCCTTTATGTGACCGGCATCATGGACGATGCCGACGCCGAATTACTCGAGGATTTCTTTGAGAATTTCAAGTTCGATTGTACTGTTTTGTTCGACGAGTTCAGGTTCTGGTTCCAATATTACGAAGTTTCGAAGCGTCCGCCTTTTACATTATAGTCCTCAAAAAAAGCTGTTCTCTGCACATTCACAGAAAACAGCTTTTCTTCAATATGGTTTCTCCTGATAGAAGTAATTGGTCGAATTCCACGTATTCTCGTATTCTTTATGAAAGATATGGGTCGTCGCCGGCGAAACAGGCGGGATCAGCCACGTCCAGTCCCCGGTTACATCACGGTCAGCTTGTTTTTCATTTTCTTCAAACAGGCGGAACTGCTGAGCAGCCGTATGATGATCGACAATGCTTACCCCATCTTCTTTAAACGAATGAAGCACGGCGATATTCAATTCGATCATTGCCTTATCCTTCCATAATGTAGCCGCTCTTGATGTATCAAGTCCCATGCAGCTTGCGACTTTCGGGATCAAATTGTAGCGGTTCTCATCGGCAAGATTCCGTGCACCGATTTCCGTTTCCATATACCAGCCGTTAAACGGGGCAACCTTGTAAGAGATCCCGCCGATTTTCAACTCCATGTCAGAAATGATTGGGACGCCGTACCACTTCAATCCGAGATCCCGAAACCAGGCAAATTCAGGGTGACGGAGAGGTACTTCCAGTGTAAGATGGGGCTCAATGTTACTCATTCGCGGGGGCTCGTCCCCGATTTGCACGACGAAAGGCAGAACATCGAAGTCCGTCCCCTGCCCTTTCCATCCAAGCTCCAGGCATTTATTCGTAAACTCGACAGAATGGGGATCCCCTCTGTAGTGACCATCATCCTCATAACCCGCATACCGGATCAATTGGTGATTCCATAAACGGATGTCAGGCTTATTGGGATGGGACGGTCTGAATACCGTGATCGTCGGGCGGATTCTTCCACCGTTGGACGCAAATTCCAAGTGGCGCTCTAACGCCTGGAACACCTCATCCTCGGTTGCAGCTTCCCTTTCGTCAAATACGTTCAACGAATTCCAGAACAATCGGCCGATGCAGCGATTGCTGTTCCTCCAGGCCATCTTGGCGCCAAGGACAAGCTCTTCGTTTGTATGGGTATAAGTTCCTTCTGTAGCAATTTCATTTTCTATTTGTTGTAATCGAAACGCGATGTCTGCTTCGCTTTTATTCAGTTCCATAAACACTTGTTCAATGAAGGCTTTCGCCTCATCCATAATCGGTGTCAATATAATCGCTTCCCTACTATCTTATTCAGCGCATACTGTACCTTCAAGTATACCATTTTTCCCATACCTTTTTCCTTGGTACATTTGAACAACCCTTGAATTCTAGAGATTCACGGCTTTCTCATAGCATCTGTATTCCTGATGTCCTTCAGGTTTAGAGGTGAAATAAACAGAGCCCCTATACTCATACCCCATTTTTTCATAGAGAGTGTTGGCTCCTGTGTTTCTGTAGTATGCATCCAGCCGGATACTTCTGTAGCCTTTTTCCCCGGCAAGTTCCTCACATTTTTCCATGAACGTCTTGCCAAGGCCCTTCCCCTGTTGAAGGGGATCGAGAAACAGGGCGTGAATCACCCATTCGTCATCAAGCTGCCAATCTATTTCCGACCATTCAGGGGATTGCCATTCATTCAGAGTGGCGGATCCTGCCACCTCTTCGTCCACCATGAGCACATAGAGGTTCCCGTTATCCATCACTTCTTCAAAGTACTCCCTGCTTGGATACTCATCGTTCCATTGAAGAAGGCCTTTCTCATCCAGATCCTTTTTGCACCTGATATAAACGTCCATTATGGTGTCGAGCTGTTCACGGGCTGCCTTGATTAAGTGTATATTCATCGTTTATCTCCTGCTCATCCATTGATTTTTATGTATCCATTATAGTCTTTGTCCTGAGCAGGGTCGTTATGCGGACGGATCAAATTCCCTTCCCCTTGCAGGCAACCCTTTCCCCAGCTGAAATCCCCGATAAATAAGCGCTCTCAAAGCGCGTCCTCCCTGCTTCGTCATCTTCACGGAGAAACGCATCCCCACAGATGATGATCCTTTTACTTGTCCCGACTTCGACAAACGGGCTGCGCATCACCGTCTCTGCTTCAGCATATCTCCAACGCTTCAACTCTGCTGTTGCAATCTCACTTCCCTCTGCAAGATAATGTTCTGCCACCCTTTGGATTTCAGTCAGTATTCCGTCGTCCTCGAGCGTTTCATTCTTCTTCGCCCACTCCCCCGTCATATATACACTGACAGTGACCGACTGGGAAATACCTTTCTTATGGTGATCCACCACCCTCTCAACCCCTTCAGGCAGATTCTCATCCGTATGTCCCGGTGAGGGGATGCTGCTTAATCCATTGAATGTGAACATACCAACAAAGCAAGGGGCAAATGAAATAGTGGAAACCAGTGGTTCAGTCATCCCCGGCAACAGCAATAATGCCTGGGGTACGGGAGCCGTTACGATACAATGATTCGTGAGGATTTTTTCTCCGCTTTCCAGTTCTATTTCAAGAGGTACGTCCCTCCCGTCGCGAATGGCAGATACCTTCGTGTTCAGTTTGACGGGGATGGTTTCGGCCAGTTGTTTGGCAAGGGCATTCATACCGCCCGTGGATGTGTATCGGGGATAGGGGTTTCCAAACCATCGCTTCACCCACCCTTCCTCGAGCCATTTATCTACATTCTGTTGGAGCTCTCCGGAGCGGACGGTGAAGAACTGGGCTCCGTGGTCGGCCTTTCCTTCTCCTATTCGCCTTGTGGCTAGCCTCCCTCCGACGCTTCTGCTCTTCTCTACTATGAGGATATCTTCTACCCCTTTTTCGAACAGTGCCCTCGCCGCCATGATTCCCGACAGGCCCCCTCCGATAATGATCACTTCTTTGGTTGTCATGTATTCTCATCCTCTCTTTGCTTTCATTATACGAATTTCATCTGGAAAAATGGAAGGGAGATGACTCCTGTCGTCATCTCCCTTTCATTACGCCAAAAATTCTTCTAAATCTTGATACATCCGGTTTCGTTCCTGTTCTTTCTGTTCTTTTTCCTTGTACAACTCTTGAAGGACGTCCAGATCTTCCACGGAGAGAAGCCTTTCATCGATGGAGAAGATTTCCTCTTCCACCCGTTCAAGATCCGCTTCAATTTCTTCCATCTTTCGGGAAGGTTTCGGTTTCTCCTGGACCGCTTTAGGCTCCGCTCCCTTGACTACTTTCACCTCAGGCTCTTCAGGTGCAATTTCAGGAAGCTTCTCTTTCGCCCAGCTGTACGGGCCGTCAAAGTAGTAAAGCTTCTTCCTATGAATCCAATACGTTTTATGAAACAGCTTATTTAAAAAGTAACGGTCATGGGATACGGCGAGGATCGTGCCCTTGAAATCTTCCAGTGCGTCCTCAAGCACCTCTCTCGAATCGATATCCAAATGGTTCGTCGGCTCATCGAGGACAAGGAAATTGATGTCCTGATGCATGAGTTGTGCAAGTCTGAGTCTCATCTTTTCCCCACCGCTCAATTGGCCGACCTTCCTGAACACATTCGGGCCGTAAAACAGGAACTTGGCAAGAATATGTCTGGCATCCCCTTCCGTTACAGGTACCTCTTCCCTAAAGGCATCAATCAACCTGACAGCGGGATCTGCCACTGTAAAGTGCTGAGATAAATACCCAAGCTTCACATTGCTTCCGAGCTTCACTACACCATTATCCTCGGATTCCTCCCCGAGGAGCATCTTGATGATCGTCGATTTCCCGGTTCCATTCTGACCGACAATGGCTGTACGGTCCTTGAAATGGACGTGAAGACCGGCATCTTCAAATAAGATCTTCTCTCCATAGGCTTTCGAAACATCCTCCATGGAAAACACGATTTTCCCGCTTCGATCACTTTCCTCAAATTCCAATCCCATCTTTTTACGGTCAAGGATAGGCCTCTTGATTTTCTCCATCCGCTCCAGGGCCCGTTCCATATTACGTGCCCGTTTATGGAGGGCTTCATTCGGGGGATTGGCCTGATTCGCCCATTCTTTCAACCTTTTAATGGCCTCTTTCATTTTCTTGATTTTCTTTTGCTGCTCCTGATAGGCCTGGAACTCGATCATCAAACGTTCTTCCTTTTCCTTCACAAACCCGGAGTAATTCGTATGATAAACCGTCAGCTCGCCGTCCTCTAAGTCAAATACTTTGTTAATGACGTGATCGAGGAAATAACGGTCATGGGAAATGCACATCACGGTTCCTTCATACTCTTTCAGAAAGTCTTCCAGCCATTCGACTGCCCCGATATCAAGATGATTCGTCGGTTCGTCGAGAAGCAATAAGTCCGGCTTTTGCAACAGGATCAGCCCGAGGCATAGCTTCGTCTGCTCCCCCCCACTGCAGTCATTGAAGTCTTTTTCCACAAGCTCTTCAATATCAAGACCGTTCACGATTTTCGCGATATTGGACTCGATCTCATATCCTCCTGAAAGAGTGAATTGATCTTGAAGTTTTCCGTATTCCTCTAGTAATCGGTTGAGCTTTTCAGTATCATGCTCGGCCCCCATCCTGCTTTCCAGGTCTTTTAACCGCTCGCCTGTTCCAATCAGCTCAGAAAACGCGGATCTTAGGACGTCGTTCCCCTTCGTTCCTTCTTCGTACTGAGGGATTTGTGCGAGGTAGCCTACCTTCGCACCCTTCTTCAAATGAACGAGCCCTTTATCCGGTGTTTCCACTCCTGATAGAAGCTTAAATATCGTCGTCTTTCCTGTCCCGTTACGACCGACGAGTCCGATCCGGGATCCTTCCGGTATTTCAAAGGATAAATCCTCAAATATGAGATTTCCGCCAAACATCTTACTTAATTCCTGTGCGCTGCAAATAATCATTGTCCTCTTCCTTTCGGGTATCTTTATATAGAGGTAAGAGATTCAATAAAAAAACCATGGAGAAGCAGAAGGCTCCCCCATGGCCGATGGAAATGCGGATTGTTCACCGCACTCCGCCTTTTATAAAAGAAAATAAAAAAGAGAGCGAAAACGCCCCCTTTTTTCCGATTCTTTCATAGAAAAGTGATTGGAATTGAGACCTCTTACCGTTCAGTATTCATATTCACTTGCTGAAAAAGGGCATACGTGTCCCCTTGAACGCAAATGCATGAAAAATTGCACGGCAAAGGTAAATAAAATCTAAATACTTCCCACGCAATCCTACAGAACGATCCATCTCAATTCCACCTCCTTCTATCAATAAACGAAATTTTATATTTCTATTATATAATTATTCTGAAAGCTTTTGCAACGTGTTTATTCCTTTTTATACAGTATCCTCGATAGCACAAGACCGATGACTCCGATTGGAATCAGGATCATGGCACGGATCGTGAAGTCCAGGAATACAAGATCGGCAAGGAAAAATTTCACTAAGGCAAGAGCCAGGAAGCTGATCCCCACCCAGCGGTAGAACACATCCTTCCTGCTTTCCCCGTAGATGAGATAGCCGATGGACAGTGATGCGATCGCAACCGTGAAGGCCGTCGTCCGAGGTGTGTACTCCCAGCCGATGACGATGAAATCCGTCAAGCGCAGGACAAAGAACATGACGAGACCGGTCAGAAAGACTTTCACCGTGGTCGTTGGAACATTCAAGAAAGAAGAGTCCTCTTTGTTAAAACGGGAGAACAGGTATACATAAGTAAATGCAAAGATGAAAATCGGCAATTCCACATTGAAGAAATCCTCCGACGCACTGGTCATCATTCCCAAGAAAGAAAACATCATTAAGAGAAATGAACCGGCAAGGCTGACATAACTTTCCCTTCTACCCGCAAGCCACAACAGGGCATTCGCCTCGATCGCAACCAGCACAAAGCGCCAATCGTATTCAAACCATTCAAATAAGAAAAGCAGCACATGCAGGAATCCAAGGACAAGCAGGACATCCTTCGTCCGCTTCTTCTCCTTGGGTTCAACGAAGGAAATCCCGATATACACAGCTGCGAACGCCACATAGTAGAGAAGGGGAATCTCTGCATAAATGTCATTCAACAATCCAAGAAGAATGAAGCTGCCTGTCACGAGGGCCGGAATCATCTCGGCACTCACCCGTTCATCCCGATTAAGGACAATCAGCAACAGAATGTACCCATGCTGAATCGCAAACGGGATCAGTACGGTCAATGTGATCTCCCCAACTCCAAATGCCGCAAAGAAGAACAGGGAAAAATAAAGTAAATAATAATGAATATTCCATGCTATCCGGTACCTCTTCAACGTGCTGAAAGTCATCAACACGAAGAACAGCACAAGCTCATAGCCGTAAAAAAGCCATTCATTCCGTTCGTCCCCTGCAAAGATGAACGGAAACAGATAGGCTCCGGACCCGATCAAGCAAAGGATCAACTGAGAACCGTGCTTATGAGATGCCCACAGCCCGACGGATATGATGACGATCAAAAATAGATTTGTGGTGACTCCTCCTATATAACCGTATAAGATGTTAGCCGAAAATAGTGTTATGATCGCAAGGACAATGCTTCCTGAAAGGAGAGTGATGGATAGTTTACGCTGATCCCGGCTGTATTTCTCTCCTAATAGATACATCACGATACTGATCAGGGCACCGCTCAACACCCTTAACCCCGGCGTGACCCAGCCGTTTTGGGAAGCTGCCATGAATCCCCAGATGCTTCCTATTAATAGGACGAAAAGGAATACTTTTGGAAGCCAGCGCTCCACTGAAAAGTCAAATGGCTCTTTTTCTATGGAGTGCTCCGTTTCGTTGGCAAGCACCTGCTTTTCTGGCGGCTCTGTGTAGACTTCTGCTTTTTGTATGACGGATGATTCGTTTTCACGCTTCGCCTGAATCAGCTGCCTTTTTACGATATACAGTTCTTTTTCCAGAAAGCTGATTTTTTTCTCCAGTCGTTCAAATTCTTCTTTTTCCAATATCCCCACCCCCTTACTTCTATTTATACAGGAAGACTGGGATATTTTCCTTTATTTTTCAACCAAACGAAAAAACTCCACCCTTTTATATAAGGTGGAGTCTCTTCTATGCTAATCGTTTAAAGTTTTGACCAAGAATTTCGTTCATGGTGTGAACCGTGATGAATGCACGGTTATCCACCTGAGTGATGAATCCTTTCAGCTTTGAGAAGTCCTTGCGACCAAGAATCGTCGTGATGACTTCTTTCTCGTCGGACGTGAAAGCCCCTGTAGCTGTATGAATCGTCGCACCCTTCCCAAGTTCATGAACGATATAGGATTTGATTTCATCGCTGTAACGGCTGATGATGACAATCTCCTTATTCGAATTGAATTGCTGCAATGCATAATCTATGACAAGTCCATTCAGGATGACACCGAAGAATGCATACATACCGACTTGAGGACCGAACAGGACTGCCGATGACAGTGCGATGGATAGATCCGCCAACAGTACGCCGCGGCCCACATCTATATTGAAATATTTATTAAAGATCAAGGCGATGATATCCGTTCCACCTGTTGATGCCTGCTGGTTGAACACGATGGCCATACCGGTTGCGGCAATGCACTGACCAATGATCAATTGAATCAAGATATCATTGCTAAGTGGCGCGCTCATTGGAGCAAATCTCTCTAATAACCAGACATAGAATGAAAGGGCAAAGCTCGCGTAAATCGTTTTTGCGCCGAAATTAAAGCCGAGAAAGATCACACCGACGATAAACAGAATCACATTGATGATAATCATGAACAAACCAAGAGACATTCCTGGAAACAGATCGTTCATGATGATCGACAATCCACTGACTCCCCCTGTCGCTAAATTATTAGGCGATAAGAAAAAATGGACATTCACCGAAACTAAAAATGCACCCAGATTCATCATTAAGAAGGAAAATATTCTTTGTCGCATCACCGCAACCTCCTTTTTCTTTAAGATTTTTTTGGTTTTCCGTAAATGGTTGAACAACGGGATTATAAAGCCCATAAAGACCCTTTGTAAAGGGAATCCGGTTAAAAAAATAAGGTTTAATAATTGTGAAAATTGGAAGGGTTTGCAGATGGGGTGGGTGTAGACACCCGGTTAGGATAAGAAAGGGAGTTATTGTTGATTTTTATACAAGATGATTCCATTTTCTAGAGAAATGATGACATCATACTTAGAGGAGAATTGTTTTTTCAATTAATGGTGAATTGAACCGGAATCTTTCAGTATCCAGCGGAAAACACATCTATTCCAGCTGATTTGATGCAAGATACAGCCGTTTCAATGATTATTTCAGCCAATAAACAATAATTACCATTCAACAAAAAAAAGAAACGATTCCTTCCAAGGAATCGTCTCTTCTAGCTTATCGGTTATCAATTTTCTCCGGATACAAATCATGATTCATCAAACGATGATCGGCCATCGTTTCGTATTTCGTACCTGGCTTTCCATAGTTGCAGTACGGATCGATGCTGATTCCGCCACGCGGGGTGAATTTACCCCATACTTCGATATAGCGCGGATCCATCAATTCGATGAGATCATTCATGATGATGTTCATGCAGTCTTCGTGGAAATCCCCGTGATTACGGAAGCTGAACAGGTACAGTTTGAGTGATTTGCTTTCGACCATCTTTTCACCAGGGATATAGCTGATGTAGATGGTAGCAAAATCCGGCTGACCGGTCTTCGGACACAGGCTCGTGAATTCCGGGCAATTGAATTTCACGAAATAGTCCCGATTCGGGTGCTTGTTGTCGAATGCCTCCAGGATATGGGGCGCATACTCGAATAAGTAATTTGTCCCTTGATTCCCTAATAATGATAAATCTGTTAAATCTTCGTCTTTACGTCCAGACATGTAAAAATCCTCCTCTTCATAGTGACACGAATGAAGGAGGACATAGCATTAGCCTAAGAATCGACGGAACAGGCAGGAAAATTGCAAAATATGTTGAATCCTGTTACGCTTAAAGGATAACTTGGCACAGATTAGTCCAAGTCAGATTCATAGTACCATAGTTTTTTATAGAGGGTTAATGCTATGAACCTCTCTCAGTTAACCCAGTGACACATTGGTGTTATAGAGGTAATAATAAATAAGAATTTTGCGAAAGTCAATCCAATTTCCAGAAGGAATTTCGATTAAATTCATTGAATATATTAAATGGTATTTTTGCTAGGAGTGATCGTAAATGAATCAACTGGTAAAGGCTTTCACCAAGTCTATTCTCGAGGGAGACGTGCATTCATTATTGGAATTGCATTCCTCTTCCATTCACTCAAAAATAGATAACTTTACTTTTTACGAGAAAATCATTAAACCTTCTATGTATAGAATAGGTGACCTTTGGGAGAAAAATCAAATTACCGTTGCAGATGAGCATCTGGCCACTGCAACCCTTAAATATTTGCTTGCTACTGTTTTTACCCATCAGGAAGCTTTTGAAAACCACCCGAAAGCCCTTTTATTCTGTATAGAGGGCGAGCATCACAGTCTGGGGCTCGAACTTGCAAACGAAGTATTCAAGGAGAAGCAATGGAATACCCGCTACCTGGGCTCCAATGTCCCTGTCAAGGATGCACTGGCTTTCATCAGTGCATGGGAACCCGATGCCATCGGGATCTCCATCGGTATGACGACTGAACTGACTAGGTTAAAAGAGTGTATAGAAGAAATCAGATCTCATCATGAAGAGGTTGAAATACTCGTTGGCGGCAGATTGATTTCCAACTATTCCCTTGATTTTCTGGATAAATTCAAGGTGACCAGCTTTCACGATTTGTTGGAGCTAAATGAATATCTGACCGATATGTCCGACGGGCTTGTTTCCCTAAAGGGCTAACTCATTAACCATCATCAACCGAACAAAATGAGGTTCTACAGATTGTTAACCCACATGGTAATTTCGTCTTTTGTGGCGACATAGGGCAATGACGTCCGGAATCTTTCACAAAGGAGTGATCATGTGGAAAACTTACATTTATGCCCTATCCCCTACCTATTACTGGATAGGCAGTTTAATTTAATAGATGCTTCTAATTCAGGCTATGATTTTTTAATGCCAGGGGAAAATTTCATGTCCATTGTAGAAGAAGAAAGTTCACCGAAATTTGCCCGCATCATCCATAAACATACCCAGGGTGAAATGGAACTGAATTTGAAGAAGAACGATTCTTTTGAGCTTTTCGACCTCTTCTTTCAGTTTTCAGACCTGCAACAGTATTTTCATGTAGCCATCATTGCAAAGGACAACCAGTATAAAAAGGTGTCAGAGCAAATGAACGGCTTGTTCGACCTTATGGGTAAGTCCACTTATCCAAGAAAAGAACCGAACCTCACAGAAGTACTAGCGAAAGTTTCTTCATTATATTTAAAACTTGCCAACACATCTGATTGGAATCGACAAGAAGTTATGGATAAAATAAAAGAGATAGAACATCACATTCAACAAAATGTGAAATAACTTTATTTTATAGGAGAGACGATATGACTTTATTAACGAACATACTTGATTACAACAAACAATTTGTAGAAGAACATTCGTATGAGGAGTACCGGACAACTAAGTTCCCGGACAAGCGCCTAGTGATTCTTACTTGTATGGATACTCGTTTAGTAGAGCTATTACCTAAGTCCATGAACATGAAAAACGGGGATGTAAAGGTCGTCAAAAATGCAGGCGCCATCGTAAGCCACCCGTTCGGAAGTATCATGCGCAGCCTGCTCGTGGCAGTCTACGAACTTCAGGCAGACGAAGTGATTGTAATCGGTCACCACGACTGCGGCATGAGCGCCATCAACAGCGATCAAATCCTGAGCAAAATGAAGGACCGCGGGATTACGGAAGATACTCTCGACACCGTCAATTACTCAGGAATCGATCTTCACGACTGGCTGAAAGGCTTCAACTCCGTACAGGAAAGCGTCGCCCACAGTGTCGACATGATCAAGAACCATCCGTTGATGGATAAAAAGATCCCTGTCCACGGGCTTGTCATCAGTCCAGAAACAGGGAAGTTGGATCTTGTTGTAGAGGGGTATTGAGAAAAAAAGCGGAGGCGGCTTGGGTAGCCCCGACAAGCATAACTGGGAAATCCCTGAAGGCGCTTTTTGCCTTTAGGGATTTTTCAGTTATGACCTCGAGGGGCTAGCCGCCGGAGCTGGATCCATGAAAAGCGGAGGCGTCTTGGGTAGCCCCGACAAGCATAACTATAAAAACCCCCTGCAGGCGTTACGCCTGCAGGGGGTTTTTAATTACTCAGAGGGACGGACCTCCAAAATCGCTACTATTTATCTGAACATTCCTATTATATCAATGTTCCTGAACTCTAATCAGAGGTCCGTCCCTCCAGATAAACCCTTCAGTTCTTTCAGGATCGGCATTTTTTCCATTTCGTCTTCGGTTACGTGGTCCCATTCGATTCCAGATGGTTTTGGGTATGGGGTGTGGGTTTCGCTGATGCCTTTTTCTGTGATGATCCAGTCGACTGCGAGGTCGTAGGAGTCTCTTGGGATGTCGTCTTCTACCAGCTGTTCACTATTGATCGTCGTGATCACCGGCACGGGCTTGTTCCCGATTTCACGGAGAATGGAGTATTCACGATCGGCATATCCCTCTCCCTTCCCTAGCCTTCTTCCGTCGGGATGGATGGCCACGGACCCCACAACGATGAGATCGATGCTTGGGACATCAGTTAAAGGGACGACTTTCCCATATGTATTCATATGCTTGATGCTCGCTGCTTTTCTTTCCTCTCCAGCCGGGACCCATTCAGGCTTGATCATGACGAATCCATCCTTCAAGCGAGGTGTGGGAATAAGAAGGGTTTTTCTGTCTTTCAGTATCGCTGCCCTGAGTGGAAGCTGGGGGGCATCCGGATTCACTTTCACTACGCTGGCAGATTTATAAATATCCATACTTTGAACAAATGATGCTGCTTTCTCGGCCCCTTTAACATTCGGGATCCTCCCCACTAATGGGAAAGGAAACCTGCCAAGCTTCTCTTCTGTCAGACGGTTCCATACTTTATGCCTTATTTCATCTTTCACACTCATTACTTTTTCCTCCCCCTTTTTTCAAAAAACCTGGAAACAGGTACTATTTCACTATACAATGAAAACTGTTCAAAATTACCTTATATGGAGGTGAATAACATGTCAATTTATGGACTATTGGTTCTTGTCCACGTTGTGGCTGCAGTTGCTGGACTTGGTGCAAGCTTCTCTATGCCCGTCGTGATGAGAACACCCGAAACGTCACACCAGGCGAGATTCTCTTTGGAGCTTAGCAAGAAAATAGAAGTGTTTGCAAAGGTCGGCAGTATCGTTTTACTCATCACTGGACTCATTATGGGTATCCTGAACCCTTATTTATTCAAAGCCGGTTGGTATATTGCATCCATCGTGATTTATATCGGTGTACAATTCATCGTTGCCGGAATCATGCCGAAAAAAGTGAAGCAGATGGCAGAAATCATCCATGCCCACGAAGGTAACGACGTCCCTGAATCTTATGGAAAAATCAACTCAGAATTAAAACCATTCAATATCATTATACATAGTGCTGCTATTATTCTTATTATCTTAATGTCTATCAAACCGTTTTAATCTGAGTCACCAGCCTGCTTGTATCGCAGGCTGGTTTTATTATGGGCTTGAGGAAGAATCATAAAGCGTCCATTTCATATTTTTACCATAATATGTATTTTGACGCATAAACACTTAATAATGACGCAATTAATTCCAGAATGACGCAATCACAACCTAGAATGACGCAATTATCTCTATTTCCCCGACCTCATAGCTTAATTGCCCTTTGAAACCTTCACTCCTGAACTGTTTTTCCAATCCAAGCATCCTCTTTTTCAACTCTGACCCGATTTTCCCTTCTATATTGAACATCACCGGCATGTTCTGCCCCCATGCTCATACAATAGTGTATGTAAGGAGTGATTCGTATGAAGATATCCCGCGCCCGCCTTTCAGATTTGGAAGGACTTGTGGAACTGTTTAATGACTATCGTATGTTTTACCATCAAATGTCGGATAAGCCTGGGGCCAGGCAGTTTCTCGAGGACCGTCTGTCACATGATGAGTCCGTCATCTTTGTCGCCATTCTGAATGGTGTCTATGTAGGGTTCACCCAACTTTATCCTTCTTACTCCTCCGTATATTTGGAACGGATTTGGAAGCTGAATGACCTTTATGTATCCTCTCATGCACGGAACCTGGGTGCCGGTCAGATGCTTCTGAAAGCAGCAAAAAAACATGGTGAACAAACGAATGCGAAATCACTCATTCTGGAAACAGACTGGGACAACGTGCAGGCACAAGCACTGTATGAAAGAAACGGCTATGAAAAGGATGACTCCGTGTACCATTACACTCTTAACCTCAAATAGAAGGTCCGTCCCCCGACGCACCTTCTTTTATTTTATATCCAAGACCCTCTGCATCTTGTCCTTCCACATCGCTCTTCCCTGCACTTAACGCTCGTCTGAAGCTTCATGTATTGATAAAAAAGAAAAGCATGTCTTCCTTCCCGTGAACCGTGATCGATCTCTCTCTCCAGTTTCCTCATGAACATCCGGTCACACTCACAGGTCGGACCGTACCGCTCATAGCACAGGTCGTGGGCTTTACACGCTGCATCCACCGAATTGATTGGCGCACCCGGACCGCTGCATCCCGGTCCACACCATTTATATTCAGGGAAGATACATAATTTAGGCCCCGCATTGTTTTTTCTCATCGACTTCTTCCTTTCCGCTCATCTTCTGAACATTGATACGTTTTATTTCTAACATAAAGGGAAATACACTCTATGTAAGAAAATACAAGTACTATACTGTATGTATGTCAATCTGGTCAGGTTTGTCCTAATGCCTATCTAAGCGTAAAAGAAAATCTAGGAGGAATGAATAATGTCAACTTTCCAATTAAACGATACGGTACCTAATTTTACACTCCCGGCAGTTTCAGGCGAGACATTCTCGTTTGAAGAACACCAGAAAAATCATCAAAGCTGGCATCTCATCGTCTTCTTCAGAGGATCATGGTGCCCGGTATGTCAGGAAGAATTAAGGGAACTGCAGGCAAATAAAGAATACTTCGAAAAACATAACGTCCACCTGCTGACGATCTCCAGCGATAAGATGGAAGATTTACAGGAATTTGCGAATAAGGAAGATCTCACTTTCCCGGTTTTAGCCGATGAAAATTTAGAGGCCATCAAAGCTTATGATGTTTTTTATCATGGAGAAGATGCCCCATATGAGGATCATGGTCAGCATGGGGAACCTGCCTACTTCCTTGTGAATGAAAAGGGACAGGCCATGTATCAGCAAAGACAAACAAGCCCGTTCGGCCGTCCCCATGCCAATGAGCTTCGTAAAATCGTCAAATACATTCAAAAAAACGTGAAATAAGAAAAAGCCTGGTCGGTGAATCCCATCAACCAGGCTTTTCTTCATGTCAGCGCAAGCTCCAGGCATTTCTGTGCTTCCGTGACCGTATGGGGCTGTTTTTCATGATAACCGTAAAGAAGCAACACGGCGTTTGTATAAACGGCTTTGAATCGTGCGTATTCAAGCTCGGTCTTCCCGACCTTTCCGTATTCCTCTAAAAACAATTCACGAGCTGCTGGATAGAGAAAGCTGTACATGAGGTTTAAGTCAATGGATCTGTGACCGAGATGAACATCTCCCCAATCGATTACCCCAGACAGGATCCCATCCTGATCCACAACGATGTTTTTAAAATGAAGATCACCATGAACGAGGGTGATGTCTTCCGGCAGTGTCTCCTTCGGTAGATTTTGGAGGTAATTCTCCAATAATTCCACTTGATGAAACAGGTTGAGATTCTTAATTTCATTTGTATTTTTCCCCAGGGTAGCCTTTCGCTTCTCGACACTCAGGCGAGACAACTCATCATAAGGTACTCCATTTCCCTTCGCCTTTTTCACATTCGTCCCGTGAAGTATTTTAAGAAAACGTGCCAGCCTGATCGCAGATTCCCTGTCTCTCATCACTCCTCTGGCCAGTGAAGGAATCGTCCCTTTCACAAACCGGTACCCTATGAACGGCCATTCGTATTCAGACGAAGGCTTGCCATAATAGAGCGGAACAGGAATTTGCAGACCCAGATCAGCTTCTGCAAGCATCGGCAATAGTTTTCCTTCCGTTTCCAAAAGCCTGACCGCTATCTCCCGGCGGGGAAATCGGAACACCAAGTTGTCATTCACTTTCATCACCGTATTATCAAAGCCATAATCAATGATCTCAAGGTCCGTGAGAACCAATTCCGGGAACTGAGACTCAATCAGCTGTCGGGCCTGACCGGTGCTGACAGCTACTTCTGCATCCCATACATTTGCCATCATTACCACACCTTTCTCAAGTGTTATTCTTTGTAGAACCTGAACTTCTTGTGATAAGTTTCAAGTAATCGGAAAAAATGAATGTAGTCAAATTCTAAGGAGGAATCATTATGCTACCTGAAAAACAGCAACAAATTCAATTAGTCTCCCGTCCTGAAGGAATGCCTGTGAAAGAGGATTTCCTTTATAAAGAAATTGACGTGCCACAGCCGTCCAATGGGGAAGTGCTTGTCAAGACGATTTACCTTTCCGTGGACCCATATATGCGCGGAAGAATGTCTGATGCCAAATCCTATGTTGAACCTTTCAAATTAAACGAGGCATTGGCCGGCGGAGTGGTAGGAGAGATCGTGGAATCAGAATCTGCACACTTCCAAAAAGGGGACTTCGTGGTCGGCATGCTTCCTTGGCAGGAGTACTCCATTGCGAATGAAAAAGAGATCCGCACCATCGATCCGGATGTCGCACCGATTTCGACTTACTTAAGTATCCTTGGAATGACAGGACTAACTGCGTATTTTGGTCTTATGGACATCGGTCAGCCGAAAGAAGGTGAAACCGTGGTCGTGTCCGGTGCTGCAGGTGCAGTCGGATCCGTCGTCGGGCAGATCGCGAAGATCCAAGGTGCCCGTGTCGTCGGGATTGCAGGATCTGATGAAAAAGTCAGCTACCTGACGAATACTCTCGGATTTGACGTTGGTATCAACTATAAAACAACGGATAGTATTTACGCATCTTTAAAAGAAGCATGTCCGGATGGCATCGACGTGTACTTTGAAAACGTCGGTGGTGAAATCGGTGACGCTGCCCTTAGTTTACTAAATAAGCATGCGCGAATACCAGTATGCGGAGCGATTTCCTCCTATAATAAAACCGATCGCGACCTTGGACCGCGTGTTCAATCCAGATTGATCAAATCAAGCGCACTCATGAAAGGCTTCGTCGTCAACGACTATAATGACCGCTTCAAAGAAGGCGCAACCCAGCTTGGCGAATGGCTTTCCCAAGGAAAACTTCAATACGAAGAAACCATTACAGAAGGCCTCGACAACGTAACCGACGCCTTCCTCGGACTCTTCCAAGGAAAAAACATCGGCAAACAACTCGTCAAAATCGCCGACCCAACCAAATAATCCTTTTTGAGGGACGGACCTCCATATTCACACCCAAAACCCTGATATATCAACATTCAGGTAGGTGAGAGTGGTGTCCGTCCCTCTTCTTTTGCACATCCCTATGTTTACTCCACCCCATTGGACGGGAAAAGAGTTTGATATGTGAGAAAACAGTTTATTGAGGAGGAAATATAGTGGAGAAGTACCAGATGTATGTGAATGGTGAGTTTGTTGATAGTATGTCGAAGGAGACGTGGGATGTGATTAATCCGGCGAATGAGGAGACGATTTCATCTATTCCACTAGGTACGGAAGACGATGTCAATCACGCAGTGGATGTTGCCCATACGGCTTTCCTTTCATGGAGCAAGGTTCCTTCGAAAGAACGGGCTTCGTACTTATATAAAATCGCTGATAAGCTGGAGGAACGCCGGGATCAATTCGTTCAGATGCTGACAAGGGAGAACGGAAAGACATTAGCAGCTTCTGAAGGAGAAGTAGATCTTGCCATCGAATATTTCCGCTACATGGCGGGCTGGGCGCTCCGCTACGAAGGGGAGATCCTTGAGAGTGAGCGTTCGAACGAGAACATCCTCGTTTATAAGAAGCCGATCGGAGTCGTTGCGGGAATCGTTCCATGGAACTTCCCGATGTTCATCCTTGCCAGGAAAGTGGCACCCGCACTCGTGACAGGTTGTACGATCGTTCTGAAACCAAGCCAGTACACTCCGAACACGGCCTGTGAATTTGCCAAAATTATAGATGAAGTGAAACTGCCTAAAGGAGTATTCAATCTGGTGACCGGAAAAGGCTCTGATATCGGAAATCCAATGTCCAGTCATCCTAAAGTACGCATGGTTTCTATGACGGGAAGCTATCCCGCAGGCTCAAAAGTGATGGAGGCAGCATCCAAGTCCATTACGAAAGTGAACCTGGAGCTGGGAGGTAAAGCCCCGGCCATCGTCACCAAGCATGCCAATATCGACCTTGCCGTCGAAAAAATCAAAACGTCCAGGATCACAAACTCCGGTCAGGCATGTACGAACGCGGAACGGGTCTATGTCCATGAGGATGTGGCGGAAGAATTCATCAACAAGATGACCGACGCTATGAAAAACACAACGGTTGGTGATCCAACAAATCGTGATAATGATATCGGACCCCTCGTCAATAAAGACCGCCTAGAAACCGTGACGGAAATGGTCAATACTGCCGTTGAAAACGGAGCAAAAATCCTGACTGGAGGAAAACCGGTTAACATAGACAAGGGGTTCTACTTTGAACCGACCGTCCTTGTCGATGTGAAGCAGGATATGGACATCATCCAGGAAGAAATCTTCGGACCGGTCCTCCCTATCATGACGTACAGGGATTTTGATGAAGTGATCCAGCTTGCCAATGATACGGAATACGGCCTGTCTTCATCGATCTTTAGTGAGAATCTCCACGAAATCATGAGAGCGGCAAACGAACTTCGTTACGGGGAAACCTTCGTCAACAGGGAGAACTTCGAAGCCATCAACGGGTTCCATGCCGGTCGCGGTCAATCTGGAATCGGCGGAGCCGACGGTAAACACGGATTGAATGAGTATCTCGAAACGCATGTTGTTTATCTCGAATATGATGAAAATTATAAAGGATAAAACAGAAAGCCTGGCCCTGGACGGTCAGGCTTTTCTTATTTACCACAACAAAAAAAGCCCCCCTGGATGAGGGGACTTTAATATCGATTATGAAATGATGAAGAAGTTTGCAAGAGCAAGTAAGAATAGAATGATTGCAACACCGGAACTCATCCATAGAATATCCTGAAAATCCATCTTCATGTCAGCCAGTTTGTCTTTATTTAGCAACGAACTTCACTCCCTTGAAGATTTTCAATAAATCCAATGACTTTAAAGAGGGAAAGGTCCAATTTCGGATTGTCTGATGTGGAGCAATTGGAACACTCAATTTGATTGACATTCATCGTGGAACGGAATTCATTCTCACAACGAGTACACTCCAGTATATGTAAATCCTTATCCTTTCCTTTGCGATCAAATTGGATTCGCTCTCTTCCCTGATTAATATAGCTCATCATATTCTCTCCCGTCGAATGTTATTTAGTACATATTTACCCGATGTAGAGAACATAAAACGTGATTTATTTGATTTCTTGAAGAAAATGATCGTACAGAACATTGCCGAAGCCTCTCTATGCTACAATGATCACAGACTATCGAAGGGAGGCGGCGATATGATTAATCATCCGGCAGGGTTTTGGATCCGGCTAGGCGCAGGAATAGCAAATGGGTTCTTTATTAACCTTCCACTACTTGTCCTTTTCGCTATTGTGACGGACGAATTCAACCCCGATGATCCAATTGTTTCATTACTTATGTTTCTCTACTTTCTACTGACACCCGTCTTTTGGAAGGGGTACGATGTAGGGAAAAAGACAATGGGCATACGAATCGTGAAGAAAGATGGTAGAAACGTACATATAGGAAATATGTTGATGCGAAACGTGGTTGCCGCAATATTTTATCTGATCACTTTCGGTTTCGGTGCCCTTCTAAGCGCATTCTTCGTCATATTCCGTGATGATAAGCGTGCGATCCATGACTTCATTGCTGGAACGTATGTAACAAAATCGTCTCCTGAGGAAATGCCCCTGTAATGGAAAATGAAAAACAACCAGCCTCGGCTGGTTGTTACAATCGTTTCTCCATAAAATGCTGACTCTTCCCCTTCGGAAAATCCTTAAGCACACCAAACTCCTTGTACCCCATCTTCTTATAAAACGTCGGCGCCTGGAAGCTGAACGTGTCGAGCATCACTAAACGGCACCCTTTTTCCCTCGCATACTCTTCTGCCTCGTGAAGTAATTTCGCCCCATATCCACCTTGTCTGTAATCCTCTGATACCCAAAGAAAATCCACATGGAGATGGTGCCAGAACATTTGACCGGTCACACCACCAACGATTTCCCCCTCATCATTACGCATGACAAAACTGACCTTTTCAAGGGGTGTTTTCGTTTCTTCATCGATTTGGGACATATTGTACTCAATCAATTTTTGCCGTATGTAATCACTGTCTTCTTGAACCCACTGCTTCTTGATTTCCATCTTCATTCCTCCTCTATCACTCTATTTTTCCTGAATATCCACCCCCAGTCAATTCCCTTTTTTGCCAAAATGATGTTTAAACACTTCCTCAACCGTTTATATGAAAAGTAAGAAATTCATAAGGAGGAGTTCCATGTCTTTAAGCAAAACGCTCAATGTGTTGGAAAACTTGTACTTACAGAAACCCGATAAATTACTGACGGTCTACTTAAACACGGACCGGAGCGATCCTGATCAGCAGGGTGGCGAGTGGAAGATTGCCCTTAAGAACGGTTTTAACCGGCTCGAAGAATATCTCGAAAGTGCGCCTGAAGAACAAGAACGTCTTCAAGCGATCCGACCGAAAGTGGAAAACTACGTGCACAGCCTGGAGCGCGAACTGCCACGAAGCTTTATCATCTTCGCTTCAGCGGACAGTGGAATCTGGGAGACATTCGAGCTTCAAGTCCCGGTCGAAACGAACTTCTACTGGGAGGAGAATCCTCATCTCGATCAGCTGAAATCCCTTCATAAGAAATATCCTTTAACGGGCCTTGTCCTACTTCAGCAAAATCAAATCAAGATAGTCACCTCCACGTTCGGTGAAATCCAAACCAGTGAGTTCATGGAATTCGATTTGGAAACCGATGACTGGCGGAAACATGAAGGACCCCATCATGCGGATGTCAGCATGGGAAGCGGCGGCGGGAAAGCCAATCAGCAGGAAGAGTTCGAAAACCGCCTGAAGGCCAACCAACAGCGCTGGTGGAAGAGTCTCGGCAGCCTCCTCGACAAAAAGGCCGCGGATGAAAAATGGGAACGGATCGTCCTCGTAGGGGATAAGGAAGAAGCCGCTGTCTTGGAAGAAAGCATGAATAAAGAAGTTCATGAAACCATCGGGAAGAATTTATTGAATGAGAATGAGCATAAAGTAGTGGAGAAACTGTTGGCATAATCATAGGGTCCACCGTCTTTCGTCAGGACGGTGGATTTTATATATCTGTCGTTTTGAAGTTTTTCATGCCGCTTTTCCTGGTTTATCTGCCCCACGTTCATTTTATCTGCCGTTTCTAATTTTATCTACCAAATCCCCGATATATCTTCTAATCTGCAGAATTCACGCATATCAATAATATCTCTAAAACAATTTCCTCTAAACAGGCACACGCCCCCCTTTCCTTCATACACTGACATAAGGAGGTGTGTGTCCGTGCTTTCACGTATAAAATGGTTATCGTTTTCGATTGAATTATTTCTTGCTGTACCCATCTTTGGGAATATCGCCGGAGAATCCATTCCTTTTCTCCTCTGTTTAATAGCTCTGTGGCATGCAAGCGTTCTGTATATTTCAAGGTCGGAAGATCAGCCGATCCTCAGTAGTATCCTTGGAATTCTTGCTTCCTTCCTGAATTTCTTCCCGGTCATTCGATTGATTGCCCATGCAATCACTGCAATTGTCCTTATTTTTGAAATACAGAAGGCTCCCGGGATGGAGTGAATTGAAAAAGGATGATTCTCGAAATGAGAATCATCCTTTTTCAAATTTATTACTGCACAACTCCGCCGGCATTCACGTACCTTGCGTTAAACTCCTGAAGGAATTGATTCGTGATGGCATCATCATGGATGATAAGCATGTTTTCATCATTTACGTTATTGCCGTTTTCACTCCAGTTGGTGGACCCGACCACTACCGTTGGATCGCTGTTTGTGTCTGCATCGATCAGCATCGTTTTGGCATGCAGCTTGCGGCTTTCGTTCGCTGCGTACACTGGTGCCGGATTTGCCCAGCGTGTGTTAGGGTTATTCGTACTCGTTTGCGAAGCTGTTCTTCCTGTCATTTCTATACTTGCCGACCACCATTGATTCCAGAAGCTTGGGTCGAATAAGCCCTTTACATCAAAGCCTGTCAGCGTCCCCTGATTATCCACATAGCTTCCTTCCCATTTGTTCTTCAATTCATCCACTAATGCCTGATCACTCCAGGCGAAGATGGTGAAGTATGCATTCTCGTCCGCTTCTGTTTTTACAAGTTCCGTCATGCGTCCGACAGCGTCATCACCAGAAGAGAAATAAATTTCTACCGTATCCTCACCGATTGTAAGAGAATGAGGTGTGTTATCGATTTTACGGGTGCTGAAATTTGAAACGGTATTATCAGGGGTTGTTGTCCCGCTCCCCCACATTTCTTCGAATTCCGTTTTGTATATTCCAGCAAGTTCCGGAGAGTGGACTTCTACAACATGCTGTTGGTTTCCGTCCAGGATTCCCTGATTCATGTTTTCTTCTGAGCCATAAAGTCCTGTCACTGTATAGTTCCAGCTGCCCGTAAAGACCCATTCCCCATCGATCACGGCAAATTTGTTATGCATTTGATTGCCGGGAGAATAGTAGCTGTCCGTGTCTTTGTATTCCCCTTCCACAAACATATAGCCGGTTGTAGCTGTGCTTCCGACTGTTACATTTCGTTGTGGAAAGTCTGTGAAACTTGCCGGCAGATCGTATGCCGCCCGTTTCGTTGGATCTTCTACGACAAACATAGGCGAATCCGATAAGATATGGGCATCATCACCTGTTCCGACTACGCCATCCTGACCGCGGACAAGCTTTTCCAAATATAAGCGCATCGTTTCATAACGTTCAGTATAATGAGGGTCCGTTGCGTCCTTTGCATCGGCAAGAATACGCACGTCTACCCCTTGTGCTGCTTTATTCATCAACGCATCGATCACTCGTGGTAAATTGATTTCATAAGTGGCCAAATCAATGGATGTCGTGGCCGCGTTTAAACGCTTCAGCAAGCGATCCTCAAGATTGACATTGTAATTCGCTTCATTACCAGGCATCGCATATTGAGTCGAAGCACTCTTATTGAAATAGACGTTGATCGCGCCAAGTTCCTCACTCACGTTCGTGAGGGATTCACTGCCACTACCGGACGCAGCCGTATTATTAGCAGCTTTGGGTGTTCCAAATCCACCTTCATATGACGTCGTTGCGGTACTCCAATTCGTAGAAACGGTTCCGCTGAAAGAGGAATCGATTCGTGCCATTGTAGCTTTCGTCGTATTATCCCCTGCATACCAGCTGTTCACTTCATCGATCACAGCGCCTGATGCGTCTTTTAAATACAGAACTTCATTGGAATTCCCAAGGCTTCCTGTATAAATCTGATCGGCTGCTACGTTCGAAATCGTGCTGTCGCTTGTTCTTTCAAGTAAAAAATAATCCTGTGCCGGGACCGTTCCACTTAAGGCAATGCTCGGTGATCCATCCTGTGCTTCAAGCACCCATCCATCCAAAGACAGATCGGCTGAGGCAGGATTATGTAATTCGATCCATTCATTGTTATAGGAGCCCGTTGTACCCATCCAGGCCACTTCGTTGATGACAGCGGACTGAGTCGCAGCTTCCGCACGTTTGTTCCACTCACCCTGAGGTTGAACCAATCCTCCAGTCAGTAAAAACAGCATACTGATAATCGATAATGATACCTTTTTTGTCCTCATACCCTTTCCCCTTTCATAATACGAATATATAAGAATGATTACAGTACAAGTATATTTTGTCGCATTTTGTAATGTAAGGGGAGAATGGACATGACTTTTCTTATAATTTTGTAAATTTTATAAATTACATGTAAACAGCTAACACTATATCCCTATGATTCTTACTATATTTACTACTTTTTTCACACTTCCCCGAAAGAAACACCTAATTTTATTGGAATGAACTTCTTTTAGGTATAAAGAACCAAAAAAGCAAAGTCCTTTTCAGACTTTGCCTTTACAATTCATATTCCCACTCATCCCTCATCTCCAAATACAGAAGAAGAAGCGTATCTTCCAACTCATTATACGTTTTGCCTTCCATGTTGAGCCCAAGTTTCGGGAAAAGAATATCCGCCAGTTTTTTGCTCAGCTGATTCCGCTCCGACCTTGGCAGCTGCGAAAACCTGTTGGCATATGTTTTTACCAGACTCCATTCTTTTGTACCAAGCTGTTTAAGCGCCCACGCTTCCACTGACAGATCTTCTTTTCGAAGACCCCGGTTACGCATTTCCTTTTCAATAGCTATTTCTTTTCGTTTACCTTTCACACGCCTCTCATGAACGACGATGGTTCCCGCTACGATATCCCCCACGCGCTTATGCTTTGAATGAAGGAAGATCATGATCATTCCAAGGAAATACGAGGCCGGCAGCATATCGATGATTCTTAATAGATTGCGGATGAAGCAGGAGAGGAGTGTCACACTGTGACCGTTCTCCTGCATCACACGAATCCCGAGCAGTCGTTTACCAAGCGTCTTTCCACCCCAGAAATATTCCAGGGCGAAGAAGTATCCCCAGTTCAGGACAAACAGGGCAACGATGGCGACTCCCCACAGAGTTGAGTTGAGTTCGAACAAATAGAAGCCAAATGGGCTGTTGTTACCCGTGGTAGCGAAAAATAGGATTACTACAATGAGAATATTGAGGATGCTTAAGATAATTTGATCCATCATCAGAGCAGCTGCCCGGCTTCCTAAACCAGCTGGCTGGAACTGCAGGGAAACATATTCGGGGGTCTTGATATCCACTTGTCCTTCTTGCATCGATAGCCCTCCTTTTGGTTGAATTTACCTTTAACAGTTTCTATTTTTTTCTAAACTTACTATAATAAGAGATAAGAAAAATAAACAAGTAGGTGTCACAATGAATGTGAAGCAATTTGTCAAACAGCATCGGGACGATTGGAAGGCACTTGAAGATCTCCTCGGAACCCTTCGCAAAAAGAAGAACATGACGGGAAGCTCCATCGATCAGTTCAACCGCCTCTATCAAAAGGCTGCTCAAAACCTGTCTTACAGCCAGACGTATTTTCCCAATGAAGAAGTGACCGATTATTTGAACGGACTTGTGTCGAAATCTCATAATCTATTATACAAGGATCAAATCTCCAGTGGAAAACAAGTCAGGCATTTTTTCTCCACCACGTTTATCGGACTGCTTCTCGGGCAGTGGAAGTTCATTATCATCGCCATGATGCTATTTACGGTTGGTGCCATTGGTGCCTTTCTTTCCGTGATGAATGATCCCCTTCACCTTTATTCCATCCTGCCGCCAGAAATGTCACAGGGAGTGGATCCGGGTAACCTGGGGAAAAGTGACGGTCAGGTCGATTCTTCCATCATGTCCGCGGGCATCATGACCAATAATATTCAAGTGGCGTTCCTGGCTTTTGCAGGCGGTGTCACATTTGGTTTATTAACGGTCTATATGCTGGTGTATAACGGAATCATTGTCGGTGCCCTTGCAGCCGTCTTCTGGCATCAGGGTATGAGTTACGAATTCTGGGCGTACATCGTGCCCCATGGGATGATCGAGCTTACGGCCATCTTCATCGCCGGCGGAGCGGGACTGCTGATGGGCTATAAGCTCTTTGTTCCAGGACGTTTCACCCGTGGATATCAATTAAAGGAACAGGCGAAACGCTCCGTCCAGCTTCTCCTGGGCACGATTCCGCTGTTCGTGATCGCAGGAATCATTGAAGGCTTCATCACACCGGCCGCGATTCCACTTGGTGCAAAATATATGGTTGCCCTGTTGACGGTCATCGGCCTGCTCCTGTACATGATCGTCGGTAAACTTCGCCTGAACAAGGTAGTCCTACACTAACCCGCGGTTCATCATATCGATATAATGCGAAACGGCGGTACTTGCCAGTTTCTCTTCACGGGCCTCCACCATCAGGAGGCCCTGTTTCTCCCACTTTGCCTTCTCCCTCTTCTTGACAAGCATCTGTTTCTGGGCCATGCTTTTCATCATTGACTTGATGTCGTCAACAGGCTCCGCTTTGATTTGCTTCATCAACATCTCATCTTCTATCCCAATCATTAAAAAGAGATGCTGCCTTCTTAACCTCTGAAGATAATATAGAGCGTTATCTTCATGGAGGAATGTATGGATGTCACTGAATAATAGCAGCAGGCTCCGCTTCTTCTGTACGGTCTGAACATAATGCAGGACTGCAGCATAATTGGATTCTGCGGCGTCCACCTCAAGATTGTAAATGCGGTTGAGAATCGTCTGCAGATGTGCCATCCCTTTGGCAGGGGGAATATAAACCTTCACCGTCTTACTATAGGCAAGAACCGACACATAATCCCCGTTCTGAAGTGCAGCGGCTGCAACGGTCATGGCAGCTTCAAGGGATTTTTCCAACCGGTTCCCTTTCTTTAGTTCTGCCCCCATCATTCTTCCACAATCAATGAGAATCGTAATATACTTTCCATGTTCAGGCTCGTATTCGTTCGTCATCACTTCTCTTAGCTTCGCCGTTTGACGCCAGTTGATCTTTCTCGGGTCATCCCCGACGACATAATTCCTGATCTTCGAGAACTCCCCTGCACCACTCTGCTGCTTCCTGATCTTAACTCCTTCGTACAATAAAAACCGCTGGGCGTCTTCCAGGACCTTTCTCGTTTCGGTGAGATCCGGAATGACTTTCACCTGGTCATGACTTTCCACCGTTTTTTGTTTCTCCCATAAGCCGAGGGGACTTCTGTAACGGAAGTATAGTCTGTTCAATACGTAGTCTCCTCTGACGGGTGTTATCACTTCATAGGACCCGGTCCCGACTGAATGGCCGTGAAGAGGGCCTTTCAGGGGTAAGGACGTTTGAAAACTTTGAGGTGTCCCGTCCAGAAGGCGAAACGTCATATCACGGGGAGAGTTGTTCGTTATTTCAAGGCCAACCTTGTAAGTAAGACCCCTCTCCATTTGGTCAGGGATGCTCCGCTTCACCTCGATTTCCTTTTTTGAGGGAGAGGTTAGTAGATCAAATAGACTCAATCCAATAAACAAAGCATTCGATACGAAGATCCATGTCCATGTCAATCCGATCAACGTCCCCACTAACAGGAGAGCTGAAAAGCCCGCATACACCAGCAAAAGCCTTGACGTAGGAAGGATCCCTTTATCTTGGAACAGTAATCGACCCAATAAGCTCCTGGATGACTTGGTCAATGGTCAGTCCCTCCAATTCTACGTGCGGCGATAGCTGTACCCGATGTCTAAGAGCCGGTCTTGCCACCATCTTGATATCATCCGGTGTGACGTAGTCCCGTCCTGACAGATAGGCCCACGCCCTTCCTGCTTTCCCAATGGAAATCGCCGCTCTTGTGCTCGCTCCGAAACGGATGGATTCCGTCTCCCTGGTCTTCCTTACAATCTGCATGATGTAATCCAACACTGCATCACTCAGGGTGACTTCCTCTATTTCTTTTCTGATGGATAAGAAGGTGTCAATATCGAGTACAGCCTCCACTTCACTCCTGTCAACATGGTTCTCAATCACTTGTTTCAAGACAGATTTCTCTTCTTCAAATGAAGGGAAGTCAATAGTGAGCTTGAACAGGAATCGGTCCTGCTGGGCTTCCGGAAGTGGATACGTCCCTTCGAATTCAATCGGATTCTGTGTTGCCACGACAAAGAATACCTCTTCTAGGGAATACGTCGCCCCCTGGATCGTCACTTGCTTTTCTTCCATGGCTTCCAGTAATGCAGCCTGAGTCTTCGCCGGTGTCCGATTGATTTCATCGGCTAAAAGGACATTGGTGAAGATCGGTCCTTTGATCGTTTGGAAGCTGTTATCCTTCATGTTATAGATGGTACTGCCTGTTATATCACTCGGCAATAGGTCCGGGGTGAACTGAATTCGGTTAAAGCTTCCCCCGAGTAAATGGGACAGGGTCTTCACCATCTGGGTCTTCCCGGTCCCGGGCACTCCTTCAATCAATACATGCCCTCCTGCCAGAATGGAAGACAAGAGGAGTTTAAGATTCGTCCCCTGCCCGATGATGCGCTCTTCAAATTTCTCCATTAAGGATGTGATTTCTGGTTTCAACGATCCTCCACCTCTTTCCTGAATATCTCAATCTTTTTCGACCATAATACATATTCCTGCTTACTGATTCGTTCTCTATTTAACAGACCTTTCATTCCTGTTAAGAAAGCATCGATTTCCTTGCCTGAAACAGCGGGTAATCTTCTTTCCAATGGGCCTTTCAATTCTGACCATTCTTTACTCGTTGGGATCCCCCAGCGTTCCTGGAACAGAAGCCTTATATAATCCGACTGAATTAGAAGAGATGCCTTGTACTGTTTCCCTTTCAAATACCAGGCTGAAAGGGCTTTGATTCGTTCATCACTGAAACGGACCATCTCTTCCCGGGGCACAAGGATGCTTCCAAACCTTTTCCCCTGCATCCACAGCGTCAGAAGGATAAAGATCGCCAATTGAAGGAGGAGAAGCAATAGCCACGCAGGATAGAGGGTCGTAAGGGTTGCCCCGCTTTCTCCGCCGTGGAGATATTCATCGATCAGGATGGGGCCATCACTCGCTTCCCCGTTTTTTAACAGGAGGAGAATCATGGACAGGTGATCCTTCTTAAGAATATTCCCATTCGTCATCCACGCCGGAGTGGTGGAGACAATCAATTGACCTTCCCCCACCTCAGACTTGTATGCAATCGTTCCTGACACATCGTCCAGTAAGACCGTATCACCGTCAGCCTCTTCCAAACGGACGTCCGATAACATTTCGGCTTGATATGTATGACCATCTCCATCACGGATGACGGAACTTCCTATCCCCTCACCGCCGGGGACGGCCTTCGTACCGAACATCCCTTTCGGATTGTCCATTAGTAGAAGGATGGTATTTCCGCTCCTCATGAAATCCTCGTACTCATCCATCTCCTGTTGATCCGGAATGGTGAACGGCCCTGCCATGATTAACAGCTGTCCGGTTCCTTTTTTGTTTAGACGATCCGGCGAAAGCGTCCAGCGCCGAACCGATTCTCCTTCATCATCCAAGTACGTATACAGTGCTTTCAATCCCGTAGGGGAAGGGGATTCCGATACATATGCCGGATACTCCTTCAGCTTCTCGGGAGAAACAATGACCCCGATCCCGATGAATAAGCCAAGAATCCCCAGGAGCCACATCCAAGCTTTAACCGTTGACTTCAATGCTCATTCCTACCTCCTTTCTCTTAAACTGCTCGTCTATGAATCTTCACTCTCCAGGAAGCCTTGTGCTTCCTCTTTATAGTGAACATACTCCTCTTCCGTTACATCACGTTCACCATAGGCAGCCTCGTCGAAAAATAGGGCCAGCCGGAAAAATCGATCCGCCCACTTTTGATTCACTTTGCGCAGTTCGTCGTAATATTCCCAGTTCGTTTTCCACACCCTTGCCTCCAGATACTCCTTTTCATGAAAATAAAGCAGCAGTGCCAGGAACATGTGACGGGTCGCTTTCGAATAGTTCCCAACAGACTCCTGCTTCTCGGCCTCCTCTAAGTGTCTTGAGTAGGACCATTCCATCTCATTGAGGGACTGCAGGGGTTTATTGCTACGGAACTTCCTCCTTCTCACTCCGTTCTGGAAAGCCTTAAAGGCGAACAACAGGAGGATGACCACGACGAGCACAATCAATATGATCAAAATACCGGATGCACCACTGCCTGTCGGTTCTAGTGCCGGATTGATGTTACCGAGTAGCTCCCTGATCCATTCCTTCGCTTTCTCCCACCAGCCGGCGAACAGTCCCTTATCATTGCTCAAATAGGCCTGGTATTCATCTCCATCCAGGATTTCCTCAAGTCGATCCCTTGCTCTGTCTTCATTCAACAATTTCTTCACCTAGCTTTCAGATCAAAAGCCCGGAACCCCGGGCCAGACTGGTTAATTCCTTGATTAAATCGTCGTATAGTCATCGATCATTTCATTTAGATCATCTGCGTCATGTCTTGTTTTCAGATCAAAGAAGATGACTCCGAACGCGACAGCACCAAGCATTGACGTAAATAACGTGACCACGTTGATGATCATTCCGTAGAGGACACTGTTCCCCAATACGAGGCCAAACGTGAACTCGAATGCCGTATTGACAATCCCGATGATCAATCCGAATACAATATATAATCCAATGATGGTAAATACACGCTTCTTCGTCAATCTCCAGCTTCTTCCGAGTCCTGGAGCATCCTGCTCGATCGCTGCTGCTCCCAAGTAGAAGCTCCAACGTGTCAATAAATAAGCGATGATGAGAGCGAAGACCAAAAACAGGATGATCGCAGTGACGATGACACCGACACCCGGTTCAAGGAGTGCAGCACCGAATACTCCCGCAAAGATACCTGAAACAACCGGGATGAATATCAATCCGAAAACAATTAAATAGAATAGAATGCTGCTTCCGATGACCGGCCAAAACCGTGAGAATGCTTCCTTAAGGACAAGCTTCACTGAATAATCTTCATTTTTCCTCATATGATTCAGGCTGAATAATATGGCGGCTTGAGCAATCGGCGTAAGGATCATGGTGATCAGCCCTATAAGACCCGTACCCATTTCCGCCGCCAGGTTCACTTCCTGCCCGGGTTCAGTGGTAATCTCTCCCGAAAAGCTGTTGATGATCCCTTCAAACCAGGTCTCTCCCGTACCGACGGTTCTAAAGAAGCTGACACCTGCCGCCAGTTCAATGAGTGCCTGCAGCAAATATACAGGCCCAAGTAAAACAAGGAAAATGAGGAAAAAATCTTTAAAGCGGTTCTTGCTTAATCGAAATGTGTGATCCAGAATTTCACCGAATCTTTTTGGTTTGCTGAATTGAGCGTCCATGTTCTGATCCCCCTACTAATCTCTTTTTTCAAAATTTGACAATATATCGCTTATTTTATCATTATTCCTCCTCCAAATGATGAAAATTTTGTCATTTCTCTACACTTGTTTCCGAACGGCAACTACTTTACATGCCTATGGTCGTTTTCCCATTTCATGTCCGTCTCAAAGTGGTTATCATCTTTCTATACGAAAAAGTGACCCAAAAGTTTTCACTTTGGGTCACTTTCTTTTATTATTTCGCTAAATCATGTTTAAAGGCATAGATGACAGCCTGTGTCCGGTCCTGTACGTCAAGCTTTGAGAGAATATTGCTCACATGGGTCTTCACGGTTTTCAGTGCGATGTACAGCTCATCTGCGATTTCCTGATTGGTTTTTCCCTGGGTCATGAGAAGAAGGATTTCGAGTTCCCTGTTCGTCAGCTCCTCATGTGGATGGGAAACGGTCTTCTGTCTCATCCGGGTCATCATCTTCCCCGTTACTTCGGGCTCAAGGATCGACTGTCCGTTATAGGTTTTACGCACCGCTTCTGCAATCTCACTTGCTTTGGAGGTTTTCAGCATATAACTGACTGCCCCCGCTTCAAGTGCGGGATACACCTTATCATCATCCAGGAAGCTGGTGACGATGATGATCTTCGCATCCGGCCACTTCTGTATGATTTCCTTCGTCGCCTGGATGCCATCCATTTCTTTCATTACAAGATCCATCAGTATGATGTCCGGTCGAAGTTCAAGGGCCAGTTGGACCCCTTCCTTACCATCGGATGCTTCCCCGACGACATCGATATCCACCTGGGCAGACAAATAGGAAGACACCCCGATCCGCACCATTTCATGATCATCGACAAATACTACTTTAATCATTCTTTTCACCTTCATTCTCCACTACGGGAACCTTCACTTCCAAGCGGGTCCCCTTATTCGGTACACTGATGATTTTAAACGTACCACCGATTTCAATGGCCCGTTCCCTCATATTTTGAAGCCCATAAGAGCTTGTCACCTTTGATTCATTCACGTCAAACCCTTTGCCATCGTCCACCACCCTCAAGATGATGATGGATTCCCTCTTAATGAGACGGATGTCCAAAGACGTCGCCTTGGCATGCCGGAGCGTATTGGATACGGATTCCTGCAAGATCCGGAACAGATGATCTTCAATGCCTTTATCCAATGACATGTCTTCTATCTTCCATTCAATTTCGAGAGGTACCTTCTGAGCTAATTCGACCAATAGCTCCTTCATTCCTTCTTGCAGGTTTTTACCTTTTAACGCCACAGGGCGAAGGTGGAGGAGCAGCGCCCTCATTTCAAGCTGTGACTGATGAATCATCTGCTCGACCATACTTAGCTGTTTTTCTTCATGCGGGGTTCTGTGAGGGGAGGATGTCTCCGTGATGGCTGACATGAGCATCGAGGCGGCGAACAGCTGCTGACTGACAGAGTCATGAAGCTCTCTTGCTAATCGGTTCCTCTCCTGAGATACGATTTCCTGGATTCTTTTTTCCTGTTCCTCGGCTTTTTCATTGGCAAGCTTCTGTGAGTAGCGGGCTTGATCGGTAAGGTGCTTCCCTAATGCGTCTACTTTTTTCCACACCTGTTGCACCTCGGGAGTCGCCGTTTCAGGGATCGTGATCGCCCTTCCCTGTTCTACATGGTGAAGGGCATCTTCCATTTCTCTAAGCTGTCGCTTATCCTTTAAGCCTGTCCTGATGCCAAAGACGATCCCTATCAGAATGCTGACAACCAAAATAAAGCCTGCTCCAGGTATATCCATGATTTCTACTTCCCATAAGAG
This sequence comes from Rossellomorea sp. YZS02, assembly GCF_033963925.1. Lineage (NCBI taxonomy): Bacteria > Bacillati > Bacillota > Bacilli > Caryophanales > Bacillaceae > Rossellomorea > Rossellomorea sp. YZS02. The sequence continues at coordinate 173,899 of NZ_JAXBLY010000003.1, forward strand.
CGACCAATCCTGTAACGGATACAAATAAAAGAAGGAAAGCGATAAAAACATCACCATGACAAAGGAAAAAAGAATACCTGCAACGACCTGCTTACTGACCGTACTCATATCCTTTTCACCTCAAGATCCCCGATCCACATGGAGGTGATGATCTTCACCCGCTGAACGGACTCATCATATCCCGGTGTCTGATAATAAAGAGACTGATTAATTGCTTTCGGTTCCACTTCTTCAAAAATCTCGATGGATCCTGCAAGGACGGAGTGATGGATACTCACTTCCACATCATACGGAATGAGGATCTCGATATTCCCGAGTATATTCCGAATAGACACAACGGAAGTCCCTTTCGGCAGCACCGTATTCCCGACATCAATGACCGAATCGCCGATCACGCCCTGGATGTTGATATCGTTCCACTCATACACATGATCCGGCGTCCGCTTAGGACCGAACCATTCATTTTGCAGGGCGGACTTCTTCATCATCAGTGGTTCATGTGTTTGTGTAAAGGTCTCTTTAATGGTCGGTGAAATGTACTTAGGATGTTTCTTGGAATCGGCAAATCTCACGATAATAAAAAGGAGAATGCCGAATAATAAAAATTTAAAAGCCACCGTATTGAAGATATTGATGGCAAGACTGATGATCCCAAACCATAACAGAATCTTCCCCGACGTTCTCGGCAGCTTCTTACGCCCAATATAAATACAAAAGGTCGCTATGGATAGAAAGACGAGAACCCCCCCATCATAAAAAGACACTTCCAGCAGTATCAAAAGTGTACCGATTAAAATGATCCAGCTGATTCCGTCAGAGCGTAGTCGATTGAACATGAGGGGTTCCTCCTTTCTGGTTATGTATATTCTTTGCTCATATAGTTGAATGTGAGTTCAAATCTGAGGTTAAAACGGGGTGAACCCATCATGAGTTCCCCCTGTTTTGACATTATCAAGTATTTACTAACCTAGAATACCATGTTTCAGGAAGGAATGGCTTCCGTTTCCTCATTTTTCATGTCTTTTTCTAACTTGGCGATTTTCGCATCAATCGTGTTTCGGTAATAGGAAGAATTCACTCCATGCTCCAGTTGATCTAAGTATGTCTCAATTTCATCAAACTTAGAAAATGCCTGATTGTTATACCCTGAAGATGATTCCAGGACAGAATTCATTTTATTATGGGCACGTGCGATATTCTCCCTGCCCATCAACTCCATGCGCTTGATATACATATCTTTCAGCTTGTGCTTCATCTCTTCGTATTTTCGCTCAAGCTCTTCAAGCTCTTTTGTCGCTTGCAGCTTGGATTCCTGGATACGCACCGCACGCTCTTCATAGTATTTTTGTTCCTGCAGGGCAAATTCATACAAGCCTTCTTCATTCGCTTTGGAAGCTACCTCCGCCTGATACTTTCGTTTGTCAGCAAGAACAGACGCCTGCTTATATTCTTTTTGGAACTCTTCTTTTAATAGATACTGTCTTTCTACAAGCTTACTTACTTTTTCCACTTCCTGTTCACATTGTCTTAAATAGTGGTTCAGGACGGCGATGGGATTTTTCCTTTCCTTTTTATCTATCGCTTCGTGAAGGTCGGACATGACGGTATTTTTCATTCGTTGAAATAAGTTTGCCATTGTATGATCTCTCCTTTAGTTTTTTAATTGGGACCATTCTCTTTCAAAGTTCGTGAAAGGGTCAGATGATTTTTCTTCTATGATAACTTCTTCTTTTTTCCAATTTTTATAAATTACATACAGTACGTACAGAGCGACCAACCCGATAATCGCCGGGAAGTTTGATACAGTTGCACTGAATGCTGCAAGACCGATCAACGCCCACAGGATCTTTTTACCCGTTGAATCTGTTTTGATGAAGCCTTTGAAGCTGTAGTACATAATCGCTAAAGAGATCGCCAGACCCACAATCGGTCCTAAATTGGCAAGCAGCACAATCGCTGCAATCCCTCCAGCTAAAAGCAATCCGAATCTCTTCATATGTTGTTGCCTCCTTTCTTCTTCATGTCTCTATCCTACCTATTTTCCGGGTTCTCCATAACGAGCCGGAGCTTTATTTTCGTATCAGACTTGAGGCTTAGAGATGGTAGGACCGGGCGTAAATGAGGTTGTGGTCGTTGCGGGAGAGGATGCGGGTTTTGTAGCATTCTAGAAGAACGGTCGGTACCTGCAATCAAGACAAAGGTCCGTCCCTCAAATACAGGGACGGACCTCAATCCATATCTTCATTTAGTTTGTCAGTTCAAGGAATTCTTCTACATCTGCCTTGCAGAGGTTGATTCCTTTTTCCCAGAAAGCTTCTTTGGTGATGTCTTCTCCCAAATGCTTCATGGCGAGCTCTTCCACGTTCATCACGGCGGTGTCCCGGAGCAATGCCATGTATTTCTCTTCATAGCTCTCGCCGGATTCCAGTGCCTTGGCGTAGATGCTCAGTGAGAACAGGTAGCCGAATGTGTATGGGAAGTTATAAAAAGGCACTCCTGTAATATAGAAATGGAGCTTCGATGCCCAGAAACGCGGGTGGACCTCTCCAAGGGAGTCCCCAAACGCTTCCTTCTGGGCTTCCACCATCAAACCGTTCAATGTTTCCACAGAAACGATTCCTTTTTTTCGTGCTTCATAGAAACGGGTCTCGAATAAGAAACGCGCGTGAATGTTCATGAAGAAAGCGACGCTCCGCTGCAATTTATCTTCGACGAGGGCAATCTTCTCTTCCTTGTTTTTGGCTTCCTTCACAGCTGCATCTGCCACGATCATTTCTGCAAAAGTAGATGCGGTTTCTGCCACATTCATGGCGTAATTACGATTCAATGTATGCATCGGCTTTAGCGCATAAGAATGGAATGCGTGTCCCAACTCGTGGGCAAGGGTCGATACATTCGACATCGAGCCCGAATAGGTCATAAAGATCCGGGATTGATCACTTAACGGGAACGATGTACAGAAACCACCTGGCCGTTTTCCTGCACGATCTTCCGCTTCGATCCACTCATCCTCAAATGCTTTCTTTGCAAATCCAGCCATTTCATTGCCAAAACGGGAGAACTGCTTCAGGATAAACTTCGCGCCTTCGTCATAAGACATGGTGCTCGTCGACTCTGCCACAGGGGCATCTAAGTCATACCAATCCAACTTCTCCTTACCGAGTAGTTTCGCTTTGCGATCCAGGTACTGTACGAAAGGCTTTTTGTTTTTCGTGATGGCACCCCACATGGCGTCGAGGGTTTCCTGTTTCATTCGGTTGTACTCAAGGGGCTCTTTCATCAATTCGTCCCAGCCCCGCTTTTTATAAACATTCAAACGGAAGCCTCCCAGGTGATTGAGGGTTCGGGCAAAGAGTTCCTCATTCTCTTCCCATGCATCCTCCAACTTGTCAAAAACCTCTTTGCGGGTCCTTGGATCCGGACTTGAAAGGAGATTATTGGCTTGCCCCACTGACAGGTCCTTCCCTTCATGATTGATATTCATCGCCCCGACGATTGTGTCATACATTTGCCCCCAGCCGTGATAGCCGTCGACCGCCAATGCTTGAATCAATGACTCTTCCGTGCTTGAAAGCTTGTCTTTCGCTTTTTGTCTCCACTCATTCAGCACAAACTTGATTTCACTGAGCCGATCGTGCTGAAGCAAATCCTCCCAGACTTGTTCCGGACAATCGGACAATTGCTGCTGAAACTTTGTGAATGTTGAAGAAAAGTCGGCACTCAAGGATGTGACCTCACCTCTTAAGGAGTCAGCCTTCCTGTCATGCATGTTCTGAGCTTCAAGACAACTGACGAAAGCACCTGCCTGACGGAGGTACATCATTACTTCCTTCGCTTCTTCAATCAGATTCCACACGAGCTCAGCATCATTCGGCGATTGAGGCGGATGAAAAGCAAGTGCGTTCTCTGCGAAATCTTCTTTCTTTTTCCCTAACGTATCAAGATGCTGCCGGAATTCCTGAGAATCACTTCCACCTTTGAAAAAAACATCTAAATCCCAAACATTTGAATATGTATGTGTTGTATGGTCCATAATGTCCCCCTAATTGAATTGTGTAAAATGTCCCTATCCTCTTTTAAATTCTCGATAAATCCTTGAAATCCTTCATGATCTTTTACGATTCCTTTTACCTAAACTCTCTTACTTTGGTTTTTAAATGGGGAAAAGTGGAATAGTATATAGCACAGCGCTACATCCACATTTTCAGAGGGGGATACACAATGAAATTATTATTGAATATTTTAGCTTTCGCTCTGGTGATTGTGATGAATACACTTGCCGTCACCTTGCCTTTGAATAATCAATCAACGGAACAAATCAGTAACAGGCTGGATATCATGATCACACCTGCCGGTTACGTCTTCTCAATCTGGAGCCTGATTTATCTACTACTCGCAATCTGGATCATCAGGCAATTTCCTAAAGACAGGCGGGATCTTCCCCTTTATCAGGAAACAAGCGGATTATTCGTCTTAAGCTGTTTGTTGAACTCCACTTGGATCCTTGTGTGGCACTATAACTATTTCCTACTATCGGTCTTTGTTATGCTCGGGCTTTTACTCACCCTGATCGCCCTTTATAAGAGGATAAGAAGCACAGGTCCGTCCCTCCTGGATTCAGCCCCGTTCTCCATTTATCTTGGCTGGATTTCGATTGCGACGATTGTGAACATCACGTATTATTTAACGGATATCGGTTGGAACGGTTTTGGCATTTCCGAGCTCGTGTGGGCATATCTTGGATTAGTCGTTGCCACCTTACTCGCCTTCTGGTTCCGGATCACACAGCATGATCTACTCTATCCATTAGTCTTTGTTTGGGCCTTCATCGGAATCGGAGTGAAGAACATGGCAGAGCACTCCACTTATTCTTATACTGCCTATGCCCTTGCTGTCATCATCCTGATCTTTGATCTCGTATACAAGCGCACCCGTAAATGATTGAATGATTCAAAGAGGCTGGGACAAAAGGGTTTCAGATAAAGAAAAATCCGAACGAGTGATTTGATAAAAATCTAACTCGTTCGGATTTTCAATTTTTATAATCCATGTATTTAGCAGGTTCTAGCTGTTGATTGGAGTGCAAGACGAAGACTCCTGCGGGAAAAGCGGAATAGGTGAGACCCCGCAGGAGCGACAGCGACGAGGAGGCTCGCCTTCCGCCCGAGGAAAGCGAAGTCTTGCACGGAAATCAACAGCGGTGTAACACGTAATCTCATTGTTCGTCTTTAGAATGTATCGATTTAGTTATGTCCCAGCCTCTTTATTCTTGCATAGAATGACCTCCTCTGACTGACATTAAGTGCAGGGGGTGTCATCATGAATCAGCCAAACAAAAAGGTAACGAAGTCTGGGACGGATATTGATGAAGTCAAGCGTCAGAACGCCCATTCTGGCCTCACGTACAATCAGGTGAAGCAGATGCTTGGAGAGCAGTATACGGGTAAAAAGTAAAAGAAAGCGCCGACTCAATCGGCGCTTTCTTTCTCTTTATCTTCTTTTGCTTTTGTTTCCCTCTGAACGGTCAGCCTTTCCTGGATCTTATTCATTTCTTTACACGGCTGGGTCAGGCTGACAATGACGTCTCCCTGTTCGATCTTCGGTGAAGTTCCTTCTGTAAAGAACTCGATTCTGCCCGTTGGTTTATGAGCAAACAACAATAGGGTATTTTCATTCCGTTCTTTCAGATACTCTTCAAAGGTATATTTCTCCGTAATATTCGTTTTTCTGAAAACGTCCCCACGCTCAACACGTTTATTCAGCTCTTCCCACGTCACATGATTTTGGAAGAGGATGCGTCCTCCGATCGTATGGACCATGTCCTCCAGATCATCATCATTCTTGCTTCTAAGGCTAAGCTGGAACAGATTATTCCTGCCGATTTCAGGTACGAATGTCGTACATACAAGAGCGTTGTAGGAATCAAGCTCCGTCGCGGCAATCATGTACTCATATGGAGTCATATCCAGATAATACTCGGTTTGTTCTGACAGGATTTCCCCTCTGTAAAATGGGATTCCGGCCTTCCTCACCGAAAATAACCGCTGCCAGGATGAATCCGTGATCAGGACTGGAATCTTCATGTCCCGAAGGGTTTTGGCAAATTCAGTACTGAACTTACTCCCCCCTACAATGACGACACCCGGCTGGTCACTGATGGCGAGGTCAAGTTTCTTGGCAAGCCATTTAATTGAAAAGCCATGTGCGCACACCGTGGAGAACACCAGGGCGAAGGTAAGGGACGTCAAGATTTTCGCATCCTCAAAGCCTTTGTCCAATAGTACAGAGGCAAAGTAACTCGAAACGGTTAAGGCGACGATCCCCCTCGGAGCGATCCATCCGACCAGGATTTTTTCCCTGACGGAGAGGTCCGTCCCTATCGTAGACAGCCAGATGGAAATCGGCCGTACAATGAAGAGCATAAGGAGGACGAATGCCACGATGTTCCAATTGAAGATCTGGAACAGGGTATCGACGGTTAAGGATGCTGTCAGCATGACGAATATGGTCGATATGAGCAGCACCGAGATGTTCTCTTTAAAGTGACGCATGTCGTCAATGGACGAAATATGCATATTCGCGAGCGTCATCCCCATGGCCGTTACGGCAAGAAGTCCTGTTTCATGGGTGATGTGATCTGAGACCGTGAAACAGGCAAGGACCAGGGCAAACACAACAGGTGATTTCAAGAACTCTGGAACATGTCCATTTTCAAAGATAAAGCCTGTGAATTTCCCAAGCGCCCAGCCGAAAACGACGGCAAACAGGGAAGCAGCGAAGAATAACAGTAATGATAATCCCGTTACATCGTCGCTGATCAAAAAGTTGATGATTTCGAAGGCAAATACGGCAATCAGCGCCCCGAATGGATCGACGACGATCCCTTCCCATTTAAGTATCGCTGCCGGCCTCGGTTTAAGCTTCGCCTGCCTTAAGAGGGGCAGGATGACCGTAGGACCCGTTACGATGAAAAGTCCGCCGATCACGAAGGCAACGGCCCAGGATAACCCGGCCACATAATGTGCTCCGAGTGAACCGAGGATCCATGCAAGCATGGCCCCGATCGTGACGATTCTGAAGACCGGTTTCCCAAGCCCCCTCACTTCACGGAAATCGAGGTTCAAGCTTCCTTCAAATAAGATGATGGCGACTGCCATCGATATAATGGGTTTAAATACTTCCCCGAAATCGTCCTTTGGGTTGATGAGACCGAAGATCGGTCCTACGAGCAGTCCGACAATCGACATGATGACGATGGCAGGCAGCCTGAATCTCCAGGCAACCCACTGAGAAGCAATTCCCAGTACTCCGACTAACATGATGTTGAATAAAATAGAATCGATCATAGCTTTCTCCTTTGAGGGTTTGAATCAGCCATTATAACTACAAATGGTATGTACGTGTTTTTCGATTACAATCAGGATAAAAGGTCCGTCCCTCATAATGCAAAACAAATGCCTTCGAGTAGCACATCTGTTTTGTATAGTTTACATTTTTATGGCTGATTTTAACCAAAGAGTCGTTTCCAGTCTTCGGCAGATGGTGACATAATGGAGCATGGTGATAAGGACGGCTCCGCCATTCATGCCGAGAATGACTCCCTCCATTCCAAAACGTGATCCCAGCAGATATATGAGTGTAAATGAAAAAATGCTCGACCATACGGTATGGAGAAGGGCATCCTTGACAAGACCCAATCCAATTAAAAATGCCTGAAGGGGGAACACAAGGAAATGGAACAGAAAGTATGGCCAGAGCAGCTTCAAGTAATAAGCTGAAGAAACCGAGTGAAAAAAGGTCCCAGTTATATAGTCCCCGAAGGAATAGTATATAAACACAGCCGGCACACCGTAGCCCAATGTAATCCACATCACCTGTTTAAGATGCATCAGGATCCCTTCAAAATCCTTCGTTGACACTTTTTCCGACACGGTCGGGATCAGTACGATCAGCATCGAAAAGGCAATGAACGAAGGAAAGAATCCGATGGTCAGGGCAATACCTGCAAGCATCCCGAAATGTTCATTCGCTTCCGCTGCCCCGAGACCTGAAAGAACCAATGCCCATTTTATCAGGAATGGCTGAATAGCATGGGTAAGGGCATGGAAGATGCGCAGAACGGTAGTGGGAATCGAAACGGACAGCACCGATTTTCTCATCTCCCCCGTTGATAATACAGAGTGGCTGTTCTTTCTTTTACCCTTAATTTCAAGAACGTAAGCATGAATCAAATAAACAAATACTACCGCTTCACTCGCGATCAATGTCCCGAGTGCAATGAAGATGGACGTATCAATGCCAAAGGATAAAAATTGATAGATCGACACTAATAAGAACAACTGGATACCTTTACGAAGAAAATTCGCTGTTGCGATCTTCCCCATCTGCTGGATTCCCATGAAATATCCCCTAGTAATGGATGTAAATGCCACAATGGGTATGCAAATCAGGATAAGCCAGCGGATTCCTGAATGATAGCCTTGAAATAACGGCGTCCAGGCATAGACCAATATCATGATCAACAAAAGGATGCTCGTCGTGATCACCGCAAACCTGAAAGCATAATGAAGCATGCCGCGATGATACCGCTCATCACGCTCGGCAAAGAATTTAGAAAGACTGATCGGCAGCTCCATGCTCGATAAAATCACGATCAAAAATACGGTAGGAAGAATCGACATGTATGTGCCAAGCCCGGCTTCACCAAGCTCACGGGCAAGAATCATATTAATCACAAATTCTAAACATTCCCCTATGAAAGCCGTCACCACCAACACCAATGTTCCCCTTAAAAACAGACTCATATTTTGTACCCTGCCTTTGTTATAGATGGTCTATTCTATGATGGTTGTCCCGGGAATATGTGATGGTGTGTTTTTGATGGAGTGTCAGTATTTACACAAATAAAAAAAGCAGCCCCAGAAGGACTGCTCTCCAACTATCGAATAATGAAAGTTGCAATGGAATGCAATGGAAGCGTCGTGCTGAAATGTTCATTACCACACGCTAAGGAAATCTCTTCATCATGGTCATTCGCGTTCATCACAACCACTACAATCTCCCCATCCGGGTTTTCAAAGGAGGTGCCCAATACCGCCTCACCAGAAATCTCACACCCGATGCGCCTTGCTCCCTCTTTGACATACTTACTGAAATGCCCGATATAGTAATAAGAGCTATTGTAGCGGACCTCGTCATTTACTGTGTCTACGATCACCGGGGCATCGCAGTAATTCCCGACATGGTTCGGTCCGCCTTCTTCGTTCAGAACCATATTCCAATCGATCCATGCTTCAAGGTAATTGTTCAGATCACCGATGATGTTTCGCCCGTAACGTTCACCAGTATCCCAGGCACCGGGTTTAACCCCGCCTTCAATGCACCCTTCTGTAAAGATCAAATGCTTATCGGGAAAATCATGATGAACCTTTGAAAGATTTTCAAACTCCTCGGAAACGTACCAGTGAACCCCTGTCCCCCATACATACTTAGCCGCTTCCGGATCAGATAGGACTGCCTTCGCACGCTCATAAATCATATCACGATTATGATCCCATATAATGACCTTCACATCTTGGTGACCATTTTTCTCGAGGGACGGACCTAGATGATGTTTAATGAAATCTCGTTCTTCTTCTCCCGAGTACAGGCACGAATCCCAAACCTGCTTCGCTTCCGGTTCATTTTGGATCGTCAATCCCCAAATTGGAATCCCCTCTTCTTCCATTGCCTCTATGTACTTTGAGTAATAGTCGGCCCAGACGGATTCAAACTGAGGTAACAGCTTCCCGCCGTTGTTCATTTCTCCGCTCGTCTTCATCCATGAAGGAGGGCTCCACGGGGAAGCAACGATGGACAATTCCCGTCCGGCCACTTCCATCGCTTCACGGATAAGGGGAATCACGAGTGTCTTCTCCCTTTCAATGGAGAAGCTTTCCAGCGAATCGTCTCCATCCTCCACATATGTATAGTTCTCTAAAGAGAAATCACAGCTATTGATATGTGTCCTCCCAAACCGATACCCCAGTCCTTCTTCCGGATCAAAATACATGGAGATGATTTCTTCACGTTTTTCAGGGCTGATGAGGGACAGACTGTGAGCCGCAGCTTCTGTGAACGCTCCACCGAACCCTAACATCTTCTGAAATTTCAGCTTTCGATCAAGCTTGATGTTCGTAGAGGCACGACCTTCAGAAAAAGAAACCGGTTCTTTTTCTGAGAACCGATCTCCCGTTTCTTTCGCTGTCAGGATCACCTTCATATTCATTGTGCAACTTCCTCAGATTGAAGGTTATGCTTCACTTTATGATCCCGGATGATTTCAGCGTAACGGAAAGCACTGTCTTTCCAGATTCGCTCCTGAGTATCGAAATCGATATAAAGGATGCCGAAACGCTTATCATACCCGAAGCTCCATTCAAAATTATCCATCAGTGACCATAAGTAGTATCCCTGAATGTTCATTCCTTCCTCATTCAGATCCGAAACAGCCTGAAGATGCAGATTCAAGTAATTTACGCGATCATGGTCATGCACTCGTCCGTTTTCCAGCACATCGTCATATGCCGCTCCATTTTCTGTGATGTAGATTGGCAGATCCGTATAATCTTGTCTCAGACGGCGGATGAGATCCTTGAACTCATTCGGAGCGATATCCCAGCCCATTCCTGTTTTCTCATAGTCGGAGAAAGCTCCCTTATGCATAAAGTCATTCGCGGCACTGAACTCGACAATTCCGCGGCTGTAATAATTGATGCCAAAGAAATCGCATTCCGTCGAAATCAATTCCATATCGCCTTCTTTGATGAAGTCATACGTATGAACATATTTCGAAAACAAGTTCATCATGTCTTTTGGGTATTCCCCTTTGAATACAGGATCCAGGAACCAGCGATTGGAGTATCCGTCCGCATTGTTGGCAGCAAGGGCATCGTTCACTGAATCGGTATTTGGATAGACAGGTGACAGGTTAAGCGTAATGCCGATATCCGTCCCGGATTTATATTCCTTTTTCAGCATTTCAACCGCTTTACCGTGTGACAACAGCATGTGGTGAACGGCTCTGACCGCTTCATCCATATTGGTATGACCCGGAGCATGCACCCCTTGATGATACCCGAGGAATCCTGCGCACCATGGCTCATTATGCGTAATCCATGAATCAACAACTGCATCAAGCTCAGTGAAGCATGCCTTTGCATATTCAAGGAACCACTCAACGGATTCACGATTGACCCATCCGCCTTCTTCATGGGCCCACATTGGAAGATCCCAGTGGTACAACGTTACAGCAGGCTTGATTCCTTCTTCTTGAAGTTTTGCCGCCAACTTTTTATAAAAGTCCATCCCTTCCTGGTTGTACTTACCTTTCTCAGGAAAAATGCGGGGCCAGGCAATGGAGAATCGGTATGTATCCACTCCAAGGCGCTTGATATGCTGAATATCTTCCTCGAACCGGTGATAGTGATCACAAGCGACATCCCCATTATGCTGTTTGTATACTTTCCCCGGGATGTCACAGAACATATCCCAGATGGAAGGCGTCCTTCCCCCTTCATTATGAGCTCCTTCTATTTGATACGATGATGTCGCGGTTCCAAAGGTAAATGCTTTATCAAATTTCATAGGTCATTCTCTCCTCTATTCTTTGATTGATCCTGCTGAAATGCTGTTTACGATATATTTAGACAGGAATAGGAAGGCAATCATGATTGGGACAACGGAAATGGCAATCCCTAAATACATTGATCCTAAATTCTGTGCCACTTGAGATCCTTTCAGGAATCCCATTAAGACCGGCAGTGTATATTTCTCCGGCGAGAACAGGATGACGAGTGGCATGATGTAGTTATTCCATGAGCCGATGAACGTAAAGATCGACATCGTCGCCACAGCAGGCATCATGATTGGAATGGCCACTGTGTGGAAGATCTTGAATTCACTCGCCCCATCGATACGGGCTGCTTCGATCAAACTTGGATGAAGCGTCGTCTGGATGTACTGTCTCAGGAAGAAGACGACAAATGGACTGGCAATGGCTGGTACAATCAGTGGAATGAAGGAATCAAGGATCCCCAGATTCTTACTCAGTTCGTAAAATCCGATAAGCCCCAATTGCCCTGGAACCATCATCATCACAAGCATGAAAACGAATAGAAAATTCTTCCCCCTGAATGTGTAAAATGCGAAGCCATAGGCAGTCAAAGCGGAAAAATATCCTGATAACAAAGTCGTGAGGACAGAGATGATCAGACTATTCTTGAACCCTGACCAGATGTTTACGTACTCCATCATCGTCGTATAGTTCTCCAATAAAGCAGTTCCTGGAATCAGGGTAAACCCCGACAATATCGCTTCGTTTGATCTTGTAGCGTTCACAAGCATCATCAGGAACGGAATGAAGCAGACAATCGCCATCAACACCAGCACGATATAGATGATGCTCTTCACAATGGTATTTCTTGTCTTTAGTTTCGACTCATGAGGCAGAAGTTCGGGCTTCGACTTCTCTATTTTCTGAGTCGTTACCTCTTTTTCAACGGCTGTTTTCCCCAACATGCTTTACACCTTCCTTGCTTGTTTGCGTTCATTTCCATACATCCCTTTGAAGACGATCGCGGAGAAGATCAAGGTAATGACGAACAATCCATATGCGACAGCTGACGCGTATCCATAATTGTTAAACTTGAATGCCTGATTGTACAGATACAGAACCATCGTATTCAATGATCCATCCGGAGAACCAATTCCGTCTGTCAGTAGCATCGGCAGATCAAATAATTGAAGGCCTCCAATTAGGGACGTGATCATGATATATAGCAAGATCGGTTTCAATAAAGGAACCGTGATTTTCGTAAAGGTCTGCCATCTGTTTGCCCCATCGATCAATGCAGCCTCATAGTAGTCCTTCGAAATTCCGGAGACACCTGCCATGACAACTATGAACGAATGGCCGAACCACATCCATGTAAGGATCAGGGATACGGAAAGTTGTGCAGTCGTTGGCTCGTTCAGCCAATTAATCGGTTCTGATATAAGACCTATATTTAATAGAATCATATTTAATGATCCATGCTGCCAGTCCAGTAGGATCCCAAATAGAAGGGCGACGGAACTAATGGTGATTAAATTAGGTAAATAAAAGATCGATCTGAAAAATGCCAAACCTTTCAACTTCATTCTCATATCAGAGAAGATTAATGCGAGTACAAGGGCCAGACCGATTTGCAGGGCGAAATTGACACCCCATATTTTCCAAGTGTTAAAAAATGCTTCCACGAAATAGCTGTCCGTGAGTAAACGGGTATAGTTTGCCAGGCCGACGACTTCTGCTGTTCCGCTTCCAGAATAATTCGTAAAGCTGTAATAGAATGTCAACGCCACGGGATAAATACTGAATATTAAAAAGATGATCCAAAATGGGGCAATAAATAGATAACCAAATCGATCTACTTTTTTCATTCCCCAGCCCCCCTAGTTGTTTAATAGATGATCGGCAGGCGACATGAAGCCACGCCGCCTGCCATTCATTTTTTACTTATTTAGTTTTTTGGTACTTTTATATCTGGATATGCGTTTTGAACTTTCTTATAGAATTCTTTAATCGCATCGTCTTTGGATTTCTTACCGTCTACGTACTGTTGAACGGCATTTCCATAGAACGTATCAAGCTGCTGGTCATATTTCGTTACGATACCAGGCTCGATTTCTTTCGCCTGCTCAAGGAAGAATTGATAATTGTTTTGACCGCCGAGGAATTCATCACTGAAATCATCTTTGATTTCATTCGTTACAGGCAGGTAAGAAAGCACATCGCCTGTTTCCTTCGCCCAATCTGTCAGGAATTCATCATCTTGAGTCATCATTTTCACAAATTTATAAGCAAGTTCTTTGTTTTCTGATTTGTTGTAAACACCTAACCATGTTCCACCCCAGAAGTACGGGCTTGGTCCACTTGTCACTGCCCAGTCACCTGCAGTTTCCTTTACATTCGTTTTCAGAACGCTGTGAAGCCCCCAAGTAGGAAGAACATAAGAGAATACTTGTGTTTCTTTTTCTTTTCCGTTTTCTTTCATTTTGATCGGCTTATCCATCGCTTCGAACCATGATGGAGACCACTCAGCTGCAAGAGCTGTATAATTGTTTTCACGAAGTTTCTTCGCAGAATCCATATACTCAATCTTTTCATCTGTCAGTTGTAATTCATTCTTGTCATTCACCCACGGTTGTGGATTATCTCCTTGTGAGAACCAGCGGATCGAACCCTCATCCGGGAACATGCTGTATCCTTTTTCCTTCATCTTTTCAGCTACTTTGAATACATTGTCCATGGAGTTCATCATGTTTCCGACTTCTGTTGGATCATCTGTACCAAGCACTTCTTTCGCGATGCTTCTCTTGTAGTAGATTCCACCTGGTGTCGTCTGCCAAGATAAAGCCCTTACATTTCCGTCCTTATCTTTACCTAGGTCGAATACATATGGAACATATTTATCTTTGATTTCATCAACATTGTACGGATCTTCTGATAAGTTTTCCCAGTAACCTGCGTCCACCCATTGTTTAAGGAACGCGATTTCACCCGTGAATACGTCCGGTGCCCCTACGCCGCTTTCAAGTACCGGCTTTAACTTCGTCGGATAATCGGCAATCGGAACAATCGTCAATTCAACTTTCACACCGTTTTTCTCTTCAAACTTCGTGATCGGTTTCTTCAGCTCATCCGTGAATGACCACACCTTTAAATCTACGTCTTTATCTTTTGAGCTTGAAGTCTTGGAATCTCCCGAACAAGCGGAAAGGATCCCTGCTACCAGTACAAATGTCATGAATAATACTAGTACTTTTTTCATCTTAATCCCCCTTTTTCATTTATAAATACAGAACCGAAAGCGGTTTCGTTTTACTTTAATTAAAAATTTCGAAACCGGTTTCGAAATCCTTCAAAAAATATAAGATTATTTCTTTTTTTCTTTTTTTACTGATGTACAAGATTCTCTGATGATGAGTTCCACAGGAATGACTTCTGTCGTCAACAGCTTCTTCTTTTGAATAATTTGTTTCATGAGTAATTGTCCGGCACGTGCACCGATTAGGTCCGTATCCTGTCTGACGGTGGTCAGCTTTGGTGTGAGGTAGGAAGACATTTCAATGTCATCATACCCGATGATAGAGATATCTTCAGGTATTCTTAATCCCTTCTCTTTGATGGCTTCCATGGCACCGATGGCCATATGGTCACCTGCCACAAAGACAGCTGTAGGCATCATGTCCAGTGCAAGGAGCGATTCCATCGCAGCTTTCCCTTCTTCAATCGAGAACATCCCGCCATTGACTAAATATCCTTGATGAATTGGTAGATTGAGCTCCTCCATACCCTTCGTAAATCCTTTGATCCGCTGTGCTCCAGCATCGATGGACGGATCACCTGAAATATGAGCGATTCTGGTATGGCCCAATGAATATAGATGATTAACAGCCAACCTTCCACCCTCAACATTATCGGAATAGACCACGCTGCAGTTCTGATTGCTCATATCGATCACGACAATCGGCACATGACTGTTGATCATATCCTGTACCTGGGGATCATTCGGATCTGAGCATATGACGACGATGCCATCCACTGCCCGGTAAAGGAAATGCTCGAGATAACTCGTATCCCGATTCCGGAGGTTTCGTGATGCAAAGATCAGATCATACCCTTCCCGTTCCACATACTTTCGGAAACTCTCAATCAGGGCACTGAAGAAAGGATGCTTCAATCCGACCTCGTTATCCTCTGCAAACATGACTCCAATCGTCCAGGATTTCTTGGTCGAAAGGGACTGGGCATGGGCATTGGGTAGATATCCCATTTCAGCCGCTGCATCGAGGATTTTTTGCTTCGTTTTTTGACTCACATCTGTATAATTGTTTAGAGCCTTAGAAACTGTCGTACTGGAGAACCCAGTGCGTTTTGCTAAGTCATAGATTGTAACCATTGCTGTCTCCTCTTCATCGAAAGCGCTTTCGTTAATTGTTATTATAGTTCAGACTTTTCATGGAATCAATACTAATTTTTAGAAAACTTTTAAAAATCGGGTGGTTCTTTTTGGAAGTACCCGTGAAAGACTGCCTTATGGGACTCTTGCTGGTGATTGTGCCGCTTGTGGAGTGGAAACCAGCGGAAATTCGTTGGATTCCGGCGGTTCTTGCTAAAAAACCAGCCGGTCTCAAAAGGAATTCGGTCGATATCGTACCGAATCCAGCCGGAATATGAAAAAATCCAGCCAATAGACAAATAATGAAAAATCATTCCTCCGCACACCCATAAAAAAAAGCAGTCCACAAGAGGACTGCTTTTCTTTTCATCTATTCTTTCACTACTTTACGTTTCCGTCCACCGATCTTCCCTTTGATTTTCATCAGGATTTCGTAAACGATCGGCACGATGACAAGCGTTAAGAGTGTCGAGCTAGTCAATCCGCCAATAACGGTTACCCCGAGCCCTTTCGAGATCAACCCGCTTCCTTCAAGACCGAGTGCCAATGGGAACAGTGCTCCGATTGTGGCAATGGCCGTCATGAGGATCGGGCGAAGTCGGGTGGATCCGGCTTCCAGCAAGGCTTCCCTAGTGGATAGACCTTCGTTTTCTTTATGAATGACACGATCGACTAAAACGATCGCATTGGTGACCACGATACCAATCAGCATAAGTGCTCCGATCATAGACGAAATACTGATCGTTTCTCCTGCAATCAATAACGCTACCAATGCTCCGATGATCGTGAATGGCAGTGAGAACAGGATGGCAAATGGTGCTAGACCACCGCCGAATGTGATGACAAGGATCAAGTAGACAATCGCGATCGCTGCAAGCATCGCTAATCCTAATTGTGTAAAGGATTCCTTGATGTCTTCCGTTACCCCGCCCATGTTCACGTCGATACCGGATGGGATATCCATTTCATCGATTTCTTTCTGAATATCCTGGGATGCTTTCGAAACATCGTCGGTTTTCAGTTCCCCACTCACTTGAGCAAAGACTTTTCCGTCCCGACGTGAAACGGTATCGGATGTTTCACCTTCCTGGACTTCAACAACGTCTTTAATTGGAACCTCCACACCCAGTGGTGACTGGATGGTCTTATCTGTTAAGTCGTTGATGCTTTCATACTTTTCCTTCTCGACATCAAGATAGACATTCACTTCTTCACCATCTTTTTCAATGGTCGTGAGGACAGGGCGCTGACGTGTCTGACCAAGCTCCATGGCGATTTGACCTGCTGAGAGACCCAGTTCGCTCAGCTTTTCCTGATCGGCGATGAACGAGTACTCATCATAGGATTCAGAGATGCTTGATCCGACTTTTTTGAAATCCTTCTTGTCTTCCATCATGTCTTGAATATCGTTGACAACAGGTTCGATGTCTTTCAAGGTTTCCCCGTACACGAACACAACAATCTCATTGCTACCGGCACTTGCAGAGAAGTCCTGTGAAGCCCATTCACCTTTATCTGTTGCTTGTTGCAGGTCTTTGATGACCTTTTCTTTTTCTTCAGAGAAATTCTCTGTATCGTCACTATATTGAACGTAGAAAATCGCATTATTGTTGCTTCCCGGACTCATCGGGTTCTCCCCGCCGACAGAGTACTGAATGGTTTCAGCCCCTTTACGGTCCTGGAAATACCCCTCTGCATCCTGCGCGATTTTCTGGACATCTTCTTCCGTTTGGCCAGGTTCTGGTTTATACGTCGCCATGATCATCTTCTCTTCATCGGACGGGAGGAAGCTGACACCGATCAACGGAACCAGGAACAAGCTTCCGACCAACATGGCGATGGCAAGCACTGAAGTAATGATCTTATGATTCAGCGTCCAATTCAATACGCCTTTATACCAGTTGGCTAAACGGCTTTTCTTCTCTACATGCTTTTTCCCTACACCCTTTTTAAACATGGAGTGGGCAAGCATCGGTACGATCGTAACCGCTACAAGAAGGGAAGCAAGTAGAGCAAACACAATCGTTAAGGCGAAGGGAAGGAATAATTCCCCGATCATTCCTTGAACCAATCCTAACGGAAGGAAGACGGCTATCGTGACAATTGTAGAAGACGCGATCGGAACGAACATTTCTTTCGTTGCTTCACGGATCAGGTCCTTCCCTTTCAGCATTTCACCTTTCAGAGACATTCTTCGATAGATATTCTCCACTACAACAATAGAGTCATCAATGACACGTCCTATGGCGACAGTCATTGCCCCAAGTGTCATGATATTCAATGTAATGTCCATTTGTTTCAAAAGTAAAATCGCGATTAATAATGACAATGGAATCGATACAACTGAAATGAGCGTCGATTTGATATCCCGTAAGAACAAGAGAATAATGATGACTGCGAACACAGCACCGAATAATGCTTTGTTCAGCATCGTGCTGACTGATTCTTCAATCGGCTCCCCCTGGTCAAAGGTAGAAATGATTTCTACACCATCAATGTCTTTTTCAAACGTTTTGATCTTATCTTTGACGGCATTGACAACATCCACCGTATTGGCGTCTGCCGTTTTCACCACCTGAAGTCCGATGGATTCTTTTCCATTCGTTCTGGAAATGGATTCTGCTTTACCAACCAGTTCAATATCAGCAATATCTGAAAGTTGAATCGTTGGGATCTTCATGCCTGAAGATGCTGCTCCAGCAGGAGGTGCTTGTGGCGTTTGTCCCTGTGCAGAAGACTGTTGCTGCCCTTGTGCCGAGGCTCCACCAGTGCTTGGAGTCACAGGAATCTTCATTTCTTTCAAATCTTCAATCGTCGTGATGTTTCCGTCGACCACGACGGATTTCTGGCTATCTTTGAACGTGTACAACCCCAATGGTGCCGTCACGTCAGAGCCTTTGATCATGTTTTGAACCGTTTCTTCTGTAAGTCCGTACTTAGCAAGCTTTTCTTCGTCAAAAACAAGACGAGCTTCTTGCACCTGTTGACCTGAAGCCTGTACAGAAGCTACCCCTTCCACTCCCTCGAGTTCCGGAACGATTGTATCTTCTACTGTAGACGTCAATTGTGCCAACGATTGGTCTTCATTCGCTACACTGAGAGCGATGACCGGAAAGGCGTTAAAGTTAAGTCTTGAAACTTCAGGCTCATTGACTCCATCCGGAAAAGGAAGATCGGAAAGAGCCTCTTCCACTTCGGTCTTGGCTTCATCCATATCCTTTGAAAACTTGTATTCTATCTGAACGGCTGAAGCATTCTGATATGAGGTAGAGCTGACGACATTCACCCCATCTAAATTCTTCAAGCGTTTTTCAATCGGTTCTGAAACCTTGTCTGCAACATCTTCCGGCGTAGCGCCAGGATACACGGTTGTCACACTGACAATCGGCGTATTGATGTTCGGCAGGGTTTCAAGCTTCATATTAAATCCTGAATATAAGCCTGCAACAATGACGATGATCGTCATCAGCCAAACAGCAAACTTATTCTTAAGTACGAAATTAATAATACTATTCACGTTGTATTCATCCCTTCTCTCTTATTCTGACCGACTAGTCATAACACAATCTAATATAACTGACCACACAGTCATAAGTCAATATACTTATAAAACAAAAGGTTTATTTTTTGTGACCAATCGGTCATAATATACATAAGGAGTTTATCAAGGAGAGGAAAGTATGAAGGAAAAAGAAAAATTAATCATTGAAACATCCATTAAGCTTTTTGCCACGAAAGGGTTCAACGCTACCTCCGTTCAAGAAATCGTGAATGAATGCGATATATCGAAGGGTGCCTTCTATTTATATTTCAAGTCAAAGGAAGCCCTTCTGCTCGCCATTATGAATTACTATTTCACCATGATCACGGACAAAGTAAACGAGATCGAGAACGAGGATTTATCACCATACGATAAATTCCAAAAGCAATTAGAATGTCAGCTGATTGAAATCTGTAAACATAAAGAGTTCATTATCATGCAGATCAGGGAGAACGCCATGCCGTTCAATGATGAAATTCATGATCTCCTCAGCGAGATGAAGATGAACACTCACCGGTATTACCGAAGAAGATTATTCGGGATCTATGGAAAAAAGATCGAGCCCTATTTTTGGGACATTACCATGATGATTCAAGGTTTTTTCCATTCTTATTTAGAACTGGTCATGCTGGATAAAATCGATCTGGACTTTTCATACCTATCCCATTTTATATTGAGACGAACAGATGACCTTGTGGATGGTTTGCTTAAAAGCGGAGATAAGCCGGTACTTTCCTTTGAAAAACTGGATGACTTGGTTAAGGATTTCACCACTTCCACCAGAATCAATGAGTCGACACTCATTCACATGATTCAGGATGCTCTGGAGTTGGCTGAGGACGAGAATACCCGGATTTCCCTGGAAGTCATTAGAGAAGAAATACAAAAAGACGAAACCCGTCCCGTCGTCATCAAAGGAATGCTTGTGAATCTGGCTGAAGATCCTTCTATGAAGCACCTTATGAATGCTTTGAGACATTTTTATCAAATTCAATGATGAGGCCAGGTCGTAACGAATTGAGCTATACATGATTGATGTTTTTGCAACATTCAACAGAAAAACCCGAACGATTTCCAATGATCGTTCGGGTTATTCTTTAGCTGATACCCCTTTTGTCCCAGCTTCTTTTCTATTCTATAAGCTACATTCTTCTAAGAGATCAAGCCAACTCTTTCTTCCGCAATGCTTCGATTCCGTCTTTACACACTCCATACTCCAGCCAGGAGCAGCCTTCACATAGATGGTCAAGATCTTCGGGTTTGACCTTTTGGGCCGTTGTATTGATTAATTCTGATTTCATATAAACCTCACCGGGTTTCAATCCTAAGTGATGGATCACCCTGCTGTCTAATGTAAGAACATGATTATTGGAGTCCTCACTTTTTTCACATGCTGATTTCCCTTTATGGGGGCAGGCGCCGCAGGCATCATCGAAGGTTTGAACGACCTGGATGGGAAAGTCCATGTCGTCGTTGCGTATGTCTTCTACTATCTCAGCCATCTTATGAACAAATTCAGGACTGTACCCCATGCCTTTAAATCCGTGAGTACACAGAAGATGATGTCCTCTCAGTATTCTCTTCATGGTCTCCCTCCCTTTTCACAGCTGCTGGATTTGATCTGATTCATGAATGGTTACTTTCTCCCCGGTTGAACTTATTGCTGTACGGTACATCCCATACGCCACCTGTTTGCCCGAGATGCTTCTGTAACGTTTCAACCTGCCAACCATGATCGGACGGACCATCCTTGAGAAAATTTCACCCGCTTTTTCCCCAAGACGGAACTCCTGTCTCTCCCCCAATAAAAGGGAGGGTCTGAAAATGTGAAGGGATGGATAATGAAGCTCCATTAATCCTTCCTCCAGGTTTCCTTTCACCTGACTATAAAAGAATGGAGAACCCGGACTTGCCCCCATGGAAGATATGACAAGGTATTTCGTCGCCCCATGTTCTTTCCCAATCTTTCCAAGTTGGATGGGATATTCATAGTCTACCTTCATAAATACTTCTTTTGTCTTCGCTTTTTTAATCGTAGTACCAAGACAACAGAATACATCATTGACTTCTTCGTGAGGCAGAAGCTTCATCCCATCAAACGAAATGACCCGTTCATCAAGTTTCTCATGTTCCAAACCGCTAGCCCTTCTAACGAAAGAAATCACTTTTGTATACTCCGGACTCTTTAACAGGATATCTGTTAAGTGCGAACCGACCAGACCGGTCGCCCCTGCAACCAAGGCTACTTTCGACATCATTCATGCCTCCTCTCTTATTCTAACAATTCCTTCCAGCTTCCGTAATGATGGACAGCGATTCCTTTGTAAGATGAATTGGTTTCATACTCCGCGTCAACCACCGCAAGCTCATCAAACATGAAAGCCGCCCCTTCTTCGTGAAAAGTCAGGAAATTCCCCTCTGCAGATGGAGCGGTCTCCACTCCAACTTTCACTTTTTTCCCTGCAGACTGGGCGAAAGCCATTTCATTTCTGACAAGCTCTATGATCCCATTCCCTCCAATGGCTAGATCACGATATGCCATGATACCAACTTCTTCCGTTTGTCCGATCACCCACTGAGCAAGGTTCCCTTTCCCAAATTCATTATTGTATGTTTTTTCATCAAACCAAAATGGAATATCCATCCCTAATGGCAGTTGAAGCGAATTGGAGCGATCCACTGCTATATTGACCATTTTTTGATAGTTCAACACCGTCTTCCCATAGGCGGTTGTCCATCCAGTTAAAAGGTAAGGCTCAACATCCAGATGAACTCCGGTGAATCGTTGAGTCTCACTTGCTTCAAGCTGGTATGCAGAGAGCCAATCAAAAAAGGCACTAAGGGAGGTTTGTCCTTTTACGGTCGCCCATTTTGGTGCCCCGTCCAATGCGTATACATGTATATTTTCACCATTCGCCATTTCGATAAATTGGTGATAGTATTCCTTTTCCACTGCTGGATTCACTTGCAAATAAACTTCATCTACATGATGGGATTTAAAGAAGTCAATGATTTCTTCTTTTTGTGTGATAATCTCCATTGTATTCCAAAGCCACGTACTTTTCCCTCTCATGTCTGCACCAGCTGCCTTTTCAGTTGATGGATTAGAAATCATACTCATCATGATCAAACAAATACAAACCCATTTCCAACATCTTCTCATCTTTCATTCTCCTCTTCCCTGAGCCTTGGCCCTTTTGAGGAGCCTGGCAGCCTGGCGACCATTCGAAATCGGGTAGGCCCATAGCTTTGCGTCCTTGTTTTTCAACAAGTTTGCCTTTTTCAGTTTTGTTTTATTCTTACTCTTTAGTATAGTTCTTTTTTTACCGTTGAAAAGATGTAATTTTCCAAATTTTAACCGTGACAAAAATTGTCTTTTATGAATTCTTTTCGTTCCCTTTACAACTCTTTTCCCCCTGTGAGATAGTAGGACCTTGTGTTTTTCAATGAATATTAAAGGAGCATTTATTCTATATGTCTAATAAGCATCACAAATCCAAGATTGATTGGTCTGTATTTGCCATCAGTGGTGGATTACTTATTCTTTTCGTTGTCGCGGCTTTCGTTCGTCTCGATCGTGTTACTGCCTTTGTAAACAAAGGCTTCGCCTGGTCTTCGACATACTTCGGGGCCTTCTGGCAAGTGTTAATGCTGGTACACTTCATCGTAGCTCTGTATCTGGCATTCTCTAAGTATGGAGGCGTCCGGTTAGGGTATATGGAAAAACCGGAGATCGGAACATTTAAATGGTTATCGATCATCATGGCTACCCTGCTTGCCGGGGGAGGCGTGTTCTGGGCTGCCGCAGAGCCTATGTACCACTTTATGACGGTTCCACCGATGCACGAGGGAGTCGATCCCATGACCGCCGGGGCTATCATGCCGGCGTTGTCCCAAAGCTTTATGCACTGGGGTTTTCTTGCCTGGGCCATCCTGGGTACATTGAGTGCCGTCGTCATGATGTATGGCCATTATCACAGGGGGATGCCGATGAAACCCCGCACCCTTCTGTATCCCATTTTTGGGGAAAAGCTTAAAAACAGTTTCCTCGGGACCCTTATCGATGCTTTTGCCATCATTGCGGTCGCCGCAGGTACAATCGGACCGATCGGATTCCTTGGTTTACAGGCAAGTTACGGTCTGTCTGCCCTTTTCGGAATCCCTGATCAATTCTCAACCCAGCTTGCGATCATTGTCTGTTTAGTGATCGTGTCGACCATTTCAGCTGCAACCGGACTGCATAAAGGGATCCAAATCCTGAGTAATTTCAATGTACGATTAGCCTTTGGATTGGTTCTATTTGTTTTATTATTCGGTCCCGGAGGATTCATTGTTGATTCATTCATCTCTTCTTTCGGATTTTATGTGGATCACTTTATCCAGGTCAGCACATTCCGGTCAGATAAGAGCTGGTTGGGAAGTTGGACTGTGTTTTTCTGGGGATGGTTCATTGGGTATGGGCCAATGATGGCGATACTTGTCAGCCGTATTTCGCGAGGCAGGACAATACGCCAGATTATACTGGCCATTGCGATCATCGCTCCCATTGTCACTACCTTCTGGTTTACGGTTGTCGGTGGTTCAGGTATCTTTTATGAACTGCAGAATCCAGGAAGTGTATCACAGGAATTAACGAGTGGCGGAATGCCTGCAGCAATGATTGCCATTACCAATCAACTGCCACTTTCCGGGATTATTTCACCCTTATTTTTATTATTGACGATTCTTTTCGTTGTCACGACAGGAGACTCCATGTCTTATACGATTGCCATGGCGGTTTCGGGTGAGGGAGACCCTAAAGTGTCCTTACGAGTGTTCTGGTCCATCCTGATGGGTTCCATCGCAGCGATTCTTCTATATATAGGAGACGGAAGTGTCACTGCGTTGCAGAACTTCATCGTCGTCACGGCCGTTCCCGTCTCCCTTCTTTTACTTCCCATGCTCTGGGTGGCACCGAAAGTGTCAAAGGAATTACGCGATGAACAATCCCACACTAAATAAAGTTAAAGAAGCGTCCATCGATGTAGATGGGCGCTTCTTTATGTCATCCTTTTATAACTCTTCATCTTCAAAGAACTGCTGTAATTTCTCCTCTTGTTCAGGACTCGCTTTCTCTGACGCATAAGGATTATCTTTTACACCTTGTGTATCCATATTTGTTTTGATGGCGAAAAACGGTCCTTTCGGTTCTTCTGCAATGATCCGGTCATTCAGCTCTTTAAAGTCCGGCATTTCTTTGTTTCCTTTATCCATTCTGTCCCTCTCCTTCCGGGCTGATTTCCGTATTTTTATAGGCGATTAAGACGATGTCGTCCGCTGTTAGCCGGCGGAGTTCACTTTCCATGCTCTTTACCTTATCCAACATATCGTCTGACAGATTCGCTACAGAATAATCGCTCATATAATTCCTCTCCTATCCATTCTCATTTGCTTGTCCGATTACTTTTTCAGCGATGACCCCGTTCCCTTCCTCAATGGCATGGTGCTCCTCCACTGATTCTCCAGGGACATACACCCCGCTCGGGTTACGGAGTCGGTCATTCATTGTAAATTCCGCCTTTAACGGGACGTCCATTCTCTTCTCATCTGAATTCCCATCACTTCTCATGTGTACCACCTCCATTCCTTAGTATGGCTGGTGTCAGAAGAATCATCCCACGCATAAAAAAGCGTTTGGGACATTGCTGCCCAAACGCCTTCAATATTCAAACCCACGTATAATCCCTTCCCCAACTCTCCCTGGCAAGGTCCTTGATTTCATCGACAATGTCATTTTCCACTGCGAAAGCATCACCCTGTTCGTACGGGTTGTAGTGAAAAGCATACAGTCTTGAGACAAATTCGTGAAATGGGAGCGAGCATTCCCCTTCCAGCTCCCCGTTTTCCATAACGGAAGGCTCGATCCCCTGCCCCCAGTTCTGAGAACCGTCGTTGTTTGGATTATAGAAATAAATCCTGTACTCTCCTTGTGGATCTTGAGTGATCCTCAGAATCGACACGGCATGGAATCCAAGGAGCTTCCCATGGACATTCGTAATGAAAATCCCCACCGGATTTGGGTAAATCAAACCGTAATCATCATTGTATTCCGGATGATGAGTGGCATAAAAGAGTCTCACAAAACCGGGATAGTCGGAGATGAGTCCGGTTAAAGGGTCAATCACCGTACTGAATCCCTTTTGGACCCAATCCCCGTAGAATTCTGGATTGACCCAGCGGTGCCCATCTTCCCCTCTAAGGGAGACCCGTCTCATCATCTCACTGTAAATCCTGTCAAGATGAGGGACGAGAACCAGGGACACCGGGTCAAGCTCCTGATGCAGCTCAGGCGCAAGGCCCCCGCTTAGATCCTTGGAGTGAACCGGTGTTCCTTCAAACTTGATGTCGATATCCCCGTCTCTCGCCGCCCTCGGAATGAGTTCGAGTAAATACCCAGGGGCATGCTGGGCCCAGAGGCTGATCCCACGGGCCGTTTGACAGGTTGGATTCAGCCCCTGTCCGATTCCTATAGGCTGCCCCAGGACACTGATGACACCTGCAAGAAGTACCGAATTTGCCGTAATTCCGTCACCCGATTTGCATGAATTAAGGAGGGTTGTCCTCACTTCGGGTCTTATATCAAGTTCGATAAGCCTCTTCAATCCAGGTGACACAGGGGATGATGACAGGACCCCCCGTTCAAGCATAAGGGCAAGACCGTATACGGATTGCTTAGTGGCAGGGTAGATCGCCACTTTTATGAGCTGGAATACGAGCTCTGCATGTTCATCAAGATTTGCCTTTCCTTTATCATTTAATTGAAGGGCAGCCGGAACAAGATTCTGGACCTTCCTGCTTAAGAACCTCAGTAGAATCGCATGCTGAGGTGCAACCAATCCCGTTTCGCGCATGGACCGCGCAAACGCTGTCGCCTCCTTCTCCAATTCTTCATGGGAAAGATCCATCAGCTTCTTGCGGTATTCCCCCGGCTGCATGATCGTTTTACTCAACGGGGACGGACCTTCAATCGCCGATACATACTTCTCCAGCACCAGTCGTTCCGCTGCACTAAGATCCGAATGAAGCATCTTCTTCGCCGTTTCGATCATGGAAACCGTCCGTTTCACCATAATCGGCCGTTGAGCGGTCAACCGCTCAATTTCTTTGATCAGTGTGGTCGTAAGGGCTTGGTAAGACAGCTTATCTGAAAGGAAGTGAAATAATTCCGTTGCCCTTTCACTTTGTTCTCCACCTTCAATACGAGCTGCTTCCGTCGCTTCAGGAAAAAGCAGGTTCAGATTCAGGACCATGACTTCATTCAGGAAATCCTGCGCCATTTCATCACTGACGTCAGGGTGCTCATATTGGGCTTCTGCAATCGAGAGCATCCTTAGTTCGCTCAGGATCTCAATGATTGAAGGTAATCCTTTCGCCTGCAGGGATCCGGCTACAAGAGGGGGCTGGAGCTTGGATGCTTTTTCCCATGGACCGTCCTGGAATACCCCTGCTTTCTCAAAGCGGCTGGCACTTTGATATAAGATTTCGAGCCCTTTTTCTGTATCCAGTAACCTCTGAGCTTCCTGGTAAACGTCTGTTTGATACATTGATTTCGCAAATGAAGCCGCGCTTTCCAATTCACTCAGCGCTTGCAAAAATCGATCTTCCAGCTTTGACGTTAATTCAAATGCCATTTCAAAACTCCTTTATCGTTCAGAATATCGGATAGGCTGTTCTCTGAAGGGTGCACGGTCTCCTATTAAATATAAAAGTTAAATTGTTCGTATTCTTTCAATAACCCTCTCATGACTTCGCTGTCTTCACCGTAGAAGAAGATGGTTCCATAATGATTCCCGAAGCCGATCCGCTGGGCCACTTTCCCCTGAGCCGGACTGAACATATCATGCTTTTCGAAATAAGGATGGTTCTCCAGTTCATCTGGTACCTCGAGCTTCTCCACATAGTTCACATGAGGATGGACCATTAAACAACCTGCATGAGCCTTTGCTTCCTCTCCTGTTGAAGGGAAGAATTCTCTAAGTTCTTCTTCAGTCGTATTCGGATCCCCACAAAGGATCTGAGCTTGATAGGCATTGAATCCGTACGCCCGCTCAATCAGGTCAAAGATATGTCCACCTGGCACCCTGGCCGCAACTTCTCCAAAGTGAAGAGTACCATCAGACGTAATGAAATATTCAGGATGGATGACTCCGTATTCTATCTCGAACGCATCGATGAGCTGTTGAATCGCTTCACGAATGATCGGTCGCTTTTCTTCAAGGGTTGGAGAGGCAGGTACGAAATTGGAATAACCCAATCGCACATACTCCGTTATGTTTAAAAACTGGATCTTGCCTTTATGGATGAATGCTTCACAAGAGAATTCCTGACCGTCTAAATGACTCTCCATCAATAGGGGAAACTCAGATTCAGTGAGGGCATCGATATCTTCCGGATTTTCGATTGCCCGGTGTCCGACAGAGCCTGCTTTATCAAGAGGCTTGACGTGAATGGGGTCGTTCTTATCCCCTTCCACTTTCAAAAGGGCTTCATTTACTCGTTTTAGAAAGCGTCTTACATCCTCTTTATCCCTTGCTTCTTCAAATACACCTACTTTGATTCCCGCAATTTGGGCTTTACGCTTCATCATTCCTTTATCCCTTAAGAGGAGAGATCGGTTAAAGACACGGGGTTCGCTGCGGAAACGGGAGTTCAACGCCCCTGCCCACTCCACGCATTCTTCATATAATGGAATGGCGACTTCAGCACCAAGGGCTTTCAGTTGTTTGTAAAGGTGATCTGAACCTTCATTCAATCGATCGAAGTCCCAGCCGATAAAGGCAATATCATGCTTTTCTGCATAAGCCTCGAAATCAGGCGGACCCACAACGACGAAAGGTCTTTCAAGCTTCGTACACGCCTCGATGGCCGGCAGGCTCCAACCGATCAGTGCCGTTAAATAGGGTTTGGTTTTTTCTTTCACATTCTGTTTGGCCTGCTGCATTTCAAGTTGATCTAGTCCCATATTTTCCTCTCCCTTTTCACGTATTTATTCAGATTCATCTTTAGCATAACAAAGGCCCTGCTGAGAATGAAGTATTATGCTGAATTTTCAGTCTTTTCGACAAATAAAGTGTTCATGCGACTTTACACGACACCAACTTCCCAAATCAATCGTATAAAAAAAAGAAAATCCCCCTGACATATGTCTCAGGGGGATTCAACAGCTTTTATTCACCTAGGTCAACGTTATGATAAACCTGCTGAACATCTTCCAAATCTTCAATCGCATCGATCATTTTTTCGAATTGAGCTTGATCGTCTTCTGAAAGCTCAACATCATTCTGTGCAAGCATTGTAAGCTCAGCCACTGTGAACTCAGTGATACCCGCGCCTTTAAATGCTTCTTGTACAGCATGGAATTGATCCGGCTCTGCATAGACGATCACGGAATCTTCTTCTTCGATGATGTCACGTGCGTCAACATCTGCTTCCATGAGGATCTCCATCACGTCTTCTTCTGATTTCCCTTCCATTCCAATGACAGCTGTGGAATCGAACATGTAGGCAACAGATCCACTCACACCCATGTTTCCGCCATTCTTTCCGAAAGCCGCACGCACTTCAGATGCTGTACGGTTTACGTTGTTGGTCAGGGCATCCACAATGACCATGGAGCCATTCGGCCCAAAGCCTTCATAGCGTAATTCGTCATAATTCTCTTCTGAACCGCCCTTTGCCTTTTCGATGGCACGGTCCACGATATGTTTTGGTACACTATATGTTTTTGCACGCTCAAGAACGAATTTAAGAGTCTGATTCAGTTCGGGATCCGGTTCTCCCTGTTTCGCCGCAACGTAGATCTCGCGGCCGAACTTTGCATATATGCGACTCGTATTGGCATCCTTTGACGCTTTCTTTTCTTTAATGTTATTCCACTTACGTCCCATTTTGTTTCACTCTCTTTCATTTATCTATGGATAGTTTCTGATAATAAAAGGTATATTCGTTTCTATTATACATGAAAAGGGCACTTTTTGGCTAAGTGTCCTTTCCATGTTTCTATCTAAAAGCTCTTTTGGTAAATTTGTTTGCACACCTTAGAATAGTATGTCGTAGTTGATTTCCGCTCCAGGATGCTCGCTTTCCGCGGGGCTGGCGGTGAGCCTCCTCGGCTGCGCCTGTGGGGTCTCACCTGTCCAGCTCCAACGGCTAGCCCCTCGAGGTCATAAGTTAAATGGTCCAAGAAGGCAAAAAGCGCCTTCTAGGTCCATCCACCTTATGCTTGTCGGGGCTGAGCAAGCCGTCTCCGCTTTTCGAGCTGTCCAGCTATTCCCGCAGGAGTCGAGCATCCTTCCGCTCCAATCAAATTTATGGGCATGTATCCTACAAAAAATTAAACTTCAGCAACCAACCTAAATTAGATAAGTAAAAAATCAAGTTCCTTTTATGGAGGTAGACTTCTGTTTTCTATCAGGTTGTTCTTTGGCACCTTTTAGCTCTGTCTCAAAAAATCTCTTAAATATGGTGACGGAAAAGCAATCCCTGCATTTATATAATGTTGTTCTCAAAAAATAAAAACAATAAAAAACGAGCATACATGTAGATAACTTCCTCCGAAAAAAAGCCGACTCAAGAGAGTCAGCTTCCTTCCTGGTAAGCACTGATAGCTTCGTATTCTTCTTCTAATAAACGTGGAACGCGAATGAAGATAGGCATCAGTCGGGTATAGGCTTGGGTTGCTTCAGGATCAGGCTGGTGTGAATGAACGGAGCCGACCATTTCCTTTACTTCTTCAAGAGAGTCGATCATTCCGTTTCCGTACATACCAAGAACTACAGCTCCAAGGCATGAGCTTTCGAAGCTTTCCGGCACTTCCACTTCTTGATCGAACACGTCGGCAAGCATTTGGCGCCACAATTCAGAGCGGGCGAATCCGCCTGTCGCCTGCACCCGTTTCGGCGTACCGATCAATTCCTCCAGTGCCAGAAGAACGCTGTATAAGTTCATGACGATTCCTTCAAGGACCGCACGGATCATATGCTCTTTTTTATGATGCATTCCAAGTCCGAAGAAAGACCCACGCGCTTTAGCGTTCCATAAAGGAGCACGTTCTCCCGCCATATATGGATGGAACAGCAGGCCTTCTGAACCCGGTTTCACTTTGGCGGCAATATCCGTGAGCACTTCATAAGGATCCTTCCCTAATCGTTTCGCCACTTCAACCTCTCCTGAAGCCAATTCATCCCGGACCCATCGAAAGATCATTCCACCGTTGTTCACCGGTCCGCCGATCACCCAATGCTTATCGGTTAGAGCATAGCAGAAGATACGGCCCTTAGGATCCGTCACCGGACGGTCGGTCACGGCACGGATCGCACCACTCGTTCCGATTGTCACAGCGACTACCCCTGGTTCGATGGCATTCACGCCAAGATTCGATAGAACCCCGTCACTTGCGCCCAACACGAATGGGGTTTCGGCAGGCAAGCCGAGCATGTCGGTGTATTCTGCTTTTAATCCAACGATACTTTCCGTCGTGGATACCGGAGTCGACAACTGATCCTTCGAAACGCCTGCCACCTGCATGGCTTCTTCATCCCATGCCAGGTTTTCCAGGTGGAACATTCCTGTGGCAGATGCAATGGAATAATCCACGACATATTTTCCGAACAAGCGATGGAAGACAAATTCCTTGATCGAGATGAATTTCGCGGCTTTTCCGAACAATTCCGGTTTCTCATCCTTCAGCCAGGCAAGCTTCACAAGGGGTGACATCGGGTGGATCGGGGTGCCGGTTCTTCTATAGATTTCAAGTCCGTTCATTTCCTTCTTGATTCTCTCCGCCCATGCGGCACTGCGGTTATCCGCCCATGTAATGGAAGGGGTCAACGGTTGATCATTCTCATCTACAAGGATCAGGCTGTGCATGGCAGAGCTGAATGACACAAACGAGATCGTTTCATTCGTGCTCGAAGCCACTTCCTTGATGCACTTAATGACCGCTTGAAAGATTTCCTCGGGGTCCTGTTCAGCCGTCCCCGGTGTTGGTGTATGTAATGGATATTCGATCCCGTGACGCTCGATCGCTTTTCCTTCTTTATTGAATAGTACCGCTTTGGTACTTGTGGTCCCGATATCGACACCAATCATGAATTCTGACATCTTTGTTCCTCCTAAATAAATAGAGAAAAGGAAGAAGCGACATGGCTCTTCCCTCTTCTGCTATTATTCTATCCTAATTTAGCCAATGAATATCCCTAAAATGAATGCTACTCCGAATCCTACGAACCCGATAAGCGTTTCCATCACTGTCCATGATTTTAACGTATCTTTCACATCTAATCCAAAGTAACGGTTCACTAACCAGAATCCGCTGTCATTCACATGGGAGAAGACTGTCGCTCCTGATGCGATGGCGATAACCATCAATCCAAGAACAGGACCCTGCATACCGAGCGTTTCAATCAGCGGGCTCATCAACCCTGCCGCTGTAACCATTGAAACGGTCGCTGAACCTTGTGCCACACGAACGACCATGGCGATCAGGAAGGCAAGGGCGATTGGAGGCAGGCTTGAACCAGCCATCATATTTCCTAATACTTCCCCTACGCCGGAGTCAATCAATACTTGCTTGAATACTCCACCGGCACCAGTGACAAGAATGATGATTCCTGCTGGCTCAAGTGCCTTCGTTGCAATGTCCTGAACTTCCTGGCGTGAGTATCCACGCTTTGTTCCTAATAAAACGAACGTCAACAGCGTCGCAATCGTTAAGGCTACGAAAGGATGTCCTAAGAATGTAAGGATTGAACGAATCATATTCCCCTCACCTAAAATAACACCAGAAAGTGTATTCAATAAGATCAATACTAATGGAATGGAAATAAGCGATGCGATCAGTGCGAAACTTGGCAGCTCTTTATCATATTCCATTTCTTCTGCCTGCATATATTCAGGAACCACTGCATGGATTCGTTTCGAAATCCATTTTGCAAAAAGTGGACCTGCGATGATCATGGATGGAACACCGGCGATCGCACCAAACAGGATGACCCAACCAAGGTCTGCCCCGATTAAGTCCGCAACCGCAATCGGTCCCGGAGTCGGCGGGATGAAGCTGTGTGTAACGGCAAGACCTGCAAGTAATGGAATTCCATAGTATAGCAGTGACTTTCCTGTTTTACGTGCCAACCCATACACGATTGGTACAAGAATGATGAATCCTACATCGAAGAATACGGGAATGGCGACTAAGAAACCTGTGATACCCAGTGACCATTGCGCCTTATCTTCCCCAAATTTGTTAATCAGCGTCTGAGCAAGTCGTTCTGCTCCACCTGATACTTCAAGCATACGACCGAACATCGCACCTAAACCAACAACGACGGCGACAAACCCTAGGGTCCCGCCCATTCCGCTCTGGATCGAGGCAACAACATCCTGCAACGGCATTCCAGCGGCGATCCCTACGATTAAACTCACTAATAATAGGGCAACAAAAGCGTGAAGCTTTGTTTTAATTACTAAAAATAAAAGAAGAAAAATTCCGGCGAGTGCCACTAAAATAAGCATTTGATCTGACATTGTGTATCCCTACCTTTCTTTTGTCTCGGCAGCCCTGCTGCCCATTTTTTATAACGGTTGATCCTGACTCCTTGTAGAAAGCAGTAAAGCGTTTGCAAAACACCCTATGTATCTATTACTCTCTAAAATGATTTTCACAAATCATCAGGAAAATTATTTTCTGTCTATCTCTATTATAAAAAATATTTTTCTTTTTGCAACCGTTTACAGAAATTATTTTTATTTTTCTTGTAATCTTGTATAATGAAATTATGAAAACCCTTACAGGAGTGGTGTCTATGAGTCAACATCAACATTGTTTAGCAAGTATACGTTCTCACTATCCCCAGTTCAGTGTGACAGAGAAAAAAATTGCCGACTATATCCTTGAAAATCCAAACGAGATCATCCATTCCACAATCAATGGACTGGCCGAAGACTTGGGAGTTGCCGACTCTACCGTCTTCCGTTTTTGTAAACGAATCGGTTTCAAAGGCTATCAGGCAATGAAGATCGCCCTTGCCTCTGAAATCGTGACTGGACTTAAGGACATTCATGAGCGGATCGATGAAGGCGACACAGCACAGACGATTGCCACTAAAGTCTTCAGGTCCAATATCAAAACGATAGAAGACACACTGATGGTGGTTGATGAAAAGAAGCTGTTGAAAGCTGTGGATATGATGAATAGCGCACGTTCCATTGAATTCTTCGGCAGTGGCGGATCCGGTGTCATCGCCCTTGACGCATATCATAAGTTCATCCGGACCGGATTACGTGTGCATGCGGCAAGCGACAGTCACATTCAGCTTATGACCGCTTCTCAGATGACGAGTGACGATTGCGCTGTGTTCATATCTCACTCAGGTTCGACGAAGGATATCCTGCAGGTTCTCGATATCGTCAAAGAAACCGGGGCAAAGACCATCTGTATCACCAATTTCGCCAAGTCCCCATTAAGTCAACGAGTCGATACGTCACTCTTCACTGTTTCCGAAGAAACCGATTATCGCTCAGAAGCCTTATCTTCCCGCATTGCCCAGTTAACACTGATCGATGCCCTTTATGTAAATTTAATGATGAGGCGGGAAATGGAAGGACAGGATGCGCTCAGGAAAATGCGCAAAGCTATTTCGGTTAAAAGACTTTAAAAGATGGATTGGCTTTAGCCGGTCCATCTTTTTAATACTCTCATTCTCTTAAAATCAATAACACTTTCGACCTAAAAAACCGAACGGATATATAGGTAAAAAGTATGATTTTAATCCCTTTCACAACCTTCATTTATTATAAATTTCGAATAATTCCTTCTATTTCTGTATCAATTGTCCCGTATGACCTTAACATCCATCCCATTTTTTACCTGTGTGCAATTACTGTCCGAAAATCTCGCTAAATCAGGCTTTCCGAGCATTTTTTATCGGAATGAATATGTGCTAAGGTTAAGTAGAAATGTTTTTACGTGAGACAAGCATTCATGAAAAACATCACAAAGAAAGACATTTTCAAAGCCTCTTACAACCTCTAAACTTTTCTCAATAGTTTTAGAATACTTAATTGATAGGTAGAACTTTCTACCTTCCCTTCAGGCTAAAATGTGTTTATCTTTTCACCGGTGATTATTAAATTGTGATTAAGAAATGAATCAACGTTCTCTCGCGTGAACAAATACTGTTCAGGAGATGATCGTTTTATGGAATTACAACAAAATCCACATTTATTATGGTTTATAGGGATATATGCGGTACTAATGATTGGGATCGGTACGTATATGTCTAAGAAAGTATCCAGCAGTAATGATTTTATTCTGGCTGGAAAAAGTCTGGGTCCTTTTGTATTGATGGGGACATTACTTGCAACATGGACTGGTAGCGGAAGTATTTCCGGCGGGGAAACATCTGTTGCATACAGCTTTGGGATTATTCCTTCGTTAATGCTTATGATTCCGACCCTTGTGGGAATCGGGATTCTTTACCTCGTTGCTCCCAAAATACGTGCATTCAGTAAATATACCGTTTCAGCCATCCTTGAAGAAAAATACGGTTCCACTGCACGGAATCTTTCAAGTGCCATCATCATCTTAGCCTATGTCGGTATTGTTTCATACCAGATGAAAGGTTTCGGCTTTATTCTTAACTTAACAACAGGCATGTCGGTTGGTCTCGGGACGACCATTGGTGCTGCCTTGATCATTTTTCTAGCGATGATCGGTGGTTTGCGCTCTGTATCTCAAACAGATGCACTGAGCGGATTCCTCATGGTCGGTGGATTGATCATCACTGTGCCAACCATTTTCTTCATTGCAGGGGGATGGGATGAAATCGTTAAAAATGTACCTGCATCCCATATGTCAGCAACAGGCAACTTATCCATCATCCAATTGATCGGTTATTTATTGCCATCCTTATTCTTATTATTGGGTGACCAGAACATGTACCAGCGTCTGGCTTCATCTAAAGGAGATTCTTCATCAAGAAAAGGACAAATTGGGTGGCTTATTGCCATGATCATCATTTCTCCTGCCATCTCATTGATCGCCTTTGCATCCCGTTCTCTATTCCCAGATATCGATCCAGGAATGGCGTTGATGGCAACGACGGTAGCAATGCCGATTGGAATCGGGGGAATTCTTTTGGCAGCGGCAGCATCCTTTATCATTACAACAGGAAATTCGTATTTATTGTCTGCTGCAACGAATCTGACCTATGATATTTACGGAAAATATATAAATCCTAATGCTTCAGATGATAAGCAGTTAAAAATCACAAAGATGTTCATCGTTATACTTGGAGCTTTAGCATTCATCATTATCAATTACTTCCCGAGTGTACTCGATGTCCAAATGTATGCTTACACCGTTTATGGTGCAGGCATTACCCCGGCTGTTTTAGCCGTTTTCTTCTGGAAACGTGTCAATGCTGCCGGTGGAGTTTCATCAATGATAGCAGGTGTCATTTCAACGTTGGTTTGGGAAATTGTCCTTCAGAAACCATTTGATCTGAACAGTGTCGTCATTGCGGTTCCATTAGCCATCATTGTGTTGGTCGTCGTGACACTTATGACTTCTGACAAGAATGACGCTCAATTACAACAAACGGCATAAGGTTTGCAAAAAGGCTGGATTCAGGTACATCTTCGTACCTGAATCCAGCCTTTTTCTTTTAATCGAAATGACTCATCAATGTCACCTCGTATTCACTCAGTGCTTCATCCAGCATTCGCAACCCTTCATCAATTTGTTCTCTTGTGACAGTAAGAGGAGGAATCATCCGGATCACTTCGGAGTGGTTTCCACATAGGTAGAATAAAACCCCTTTTTCCAGAGCCCTGTCAAGGACGTCCATCAGGCCTTCCTGATTCGGTTCTCCTGTTTGGGGATGAACGATTTCGATCCCGATCATCAACCCCACCGCCCGGATGCTCCCAATCACAGGGTGTTTCTCCTGCAATTGCTCAAGCTTCGAAACAGCGTAAGCCCCCATCGCCTTCGTATTATCCAAGAGATTTTCCTCTTTCATGACTTCTAAGGTGGCAAGACCGACAGAGCAGGCAATCGGGTTCCCGCCAAACGTGGTTCCATGACTTCCAAGAGGCCATTGTTTCATCAGTTTATTGGATGCGACCGTCGCACTCAAGGGGAGCCCCGAGGCAATCCCTTTTGCAATCGCCATAATATCCGGCGTAACATCGAAGGTTTGTGCAGCGAACCAATTTCCAGTACGGCCGAATCCTGTTTGAACTTCATCAAAAATCAATAAAATACCGTGTTGATCACAAATCTCCCTTACCTTTTTAAGCCATGCCTTCGGAGGGACGATATATCCTCCTTCCCCAAGTACGGGTTCCAAAATGACGCATGCCACCTCTTCAGGGGTTACCTGATGATTAAATAGCGTTTCAAAATCCTTTTCAAGCTTGCTGACAACATACTGCGCCGAATCCTGACCATCTGGGCACTCCCGTTCGTTCGCATACGGAATTTGATACGTTAATCCTGAAGGCTGCATAAACTTTCGGTACTTGCTCTTGGAAGTGGTGACACTTAAGGCACCGAGGGAGCGCCCATGAAAACATCCTGTAAAGGAAACCACATATGGACGCTTCGTCACATATTTAGCCAGCTTGATCGCCCCCTCGATCGCTTCCGTTCCGCTGTTGGCAAAGAAGAAACTATCCAGGTCACCCGGTAGAATCTCTGCCAGTTCATCTGCCAGGCGAAGAATCGATTCATACATGATGACACCTGACGGACCGTGCATCAGCCCGTCTGCTGCATCTTTGATCGCTTGTACGACCTTCGGGTGACGATGTCCCACATTTGTGACGGCGATCCCGGAGGTGAAATCAAGATACTTCCTACCGTCAAGTCCATAGTAGTAGCAACCTTCTTCTTTCACTACCGGTAAATTTGGATGATCCTTTGCCATGCTCGGTGCTAAACGATCAGGCATACGCTCAATAAGCTGTTCAAACGTTCGTTCCATTTCAGTACCCCCATATCCATTTTTGTATAAATCCTCGAGGTTTTACATAAAGAAAAAGTGCGCCAGTAACGCTACGATCGGCAATGTAATAATCGTACGCTGGATAAAGATGATAAATAGATCCAAGAAGCTGATGGGAATCTTAGATTTGATCAATAAAATTCCGATTTCGGACATGTAGATTAATTGAGTCAGAGACATAGCGGCAATCACGAATTTCGTCAACTCACTCTCGATGCCACTCCCTACTACAGCTGGCAGGAACATATCGGCAAACCCGACGATCATCGCAGGAGCAGCATCTGCA
Source organism: Rossellomorea sp. YZS02 (assembly GCF_033963925.1). Taxonomy (NCBI): domain Bacteria; kingdom Bacillati; phylum Bacillota; class Bacilli; order Caryophanales; family Bacillaceae; genus Rossellomorea; species Rossellomorea sp. YZS02. The sequence continues at coordinate 211,756 of NZ_JAXBLY010000003.1, forward strand.
GCCTGTGGTATTTGAAGAAGCTCCAGGAATGGTACGACCGGATAGGCCAATACATCAAACACCGGTGTATACTCTGCCACAACTAAAGCAAGCGTTCCTAGGGCCATGACAAGTGGAATAAGTCCGAACCAGATATCCAATACGTTCTGCAATCCTTTCTTGGTCACTTCCCCGACACTCTTCACTTCCGATGCTTTTTCTACGGCTTTTTCAAATCCCCACTGAAGGCGGGATACATCATCGGGCACCGTTTCAGAAATTTGCATGCCGACAGGCTCATAATACGTGTCTTTTTTACGGGAAAGCGGCGGGATCCTCGGACAGATCACAGCTGCTGCAATCCCGGCAATAACAACCGTTCCATATAGTTGGACAAACATGGATTCCAACCCTATGAAACTGACAATCACAAGACTGAAAGCGATGGAAGCAACCGAGAAGTTCGTTGCAATCACTGCCGCTTCGCGTTTTGTATAGTACCCTTCTTCAAATTGTTTCGTTGTAATCAGGACACCTACCGTCCCGCTTCCCATCCAGGAAGCAAGGGCGTCGATAGAAGACCGGCCCGGAAGCTGGAATAAAGGCTTCATGATCTTTTGAAGCAGCGTACCGAAGAAATCCATCAGGCCAAAGTCTAATAATAGGGGCATCAATAGCCCTGCAAACAGGAACCAGGTCGTTAAGACGGGAACTAACGAATACAGGACCGTTCCACCCGTATAGTCGGATATAATCCACTCCGGTCCGATTCCATTGACGGTCATCACGGCAAATACAGTCCCTATCACCCGGGTCGCAATCCAGAAATAACCTACATCGAATAATCCTTTTAAGAATGATTGCTTAACAATCCATTGAGGTTTAACCAATTTCGTGAAAATGGCCATCAGAGCCGATAGACCAAAAATGACTGTCATGAATAATGGCAGCACACCTTCTAACATCCCTTGAAAATAAGAAGCAAATATTCCGACACCGATGGTCATATTCCCTTCATATGTAACAGGGATCAAAAACAACAACACCCCAATCAAAGAAGGAATGATAAACTTCATCGCTTCTTTTACCGATCTAGACTGAGTTTGCAACTCACTTACATTCGGTTTTCCAACTTCCATTGTCACACACCCCTTTGAAATTTTATCCAATGATTGTGAAGCTAAAGCGCCTGCTCCCCCTTTATTCGTTTCTGAGTCGATTCACCTTATTACTTGCAAGTATCATGCCAGTTTTTATTTTATTTTGTATTTTTTAAGTTTTCTGACTATCGAAGGTTGACTGATCCCTAAACTTTGCGCCATTTGAGTTGTTGTCTTATGCTTGTCCCTCGCTTTCTTCAGCACCTGTTCTTCCACCGCTTCCAAGATGTCTGTCAATGTTTGACCTTCATGGGCAAATCCCGACAAAGGACCACTATGATGTATGTATTGATCCGGCAGGTTTGCCATTTCGATTAACTGCTTAGAAGACGTCACAATAAGCCTCTCAATCACATTCATTAACTCCCTCACATTCCCTTTCCACTCCTGGATCAACAGCTGGTGAATCACCGCTTCATCCACCGTTCTCTGCCTGTCATATTTCTTACAAAAATAGTTCACAAAGTAATCGATCAACGTAATAATATCCGATGTCCTCTCTCTGAGAGGTGGAATGGTAATGGGCACTACATTCAGGCGAAAGAACAGATCCTGCCTGAACTCCCTCTTCTCTATAGCCACCTCCAAATCCCTGTTCGTCGCTGCCAGCACCCGAAAGTCCACCTTCCTTTGCTTCGTTCCACCAACCCGATAAAATTGTTTCTCCTGGATGAACTTCAGGATTTTCACTTGATTTGATTGAGATAGTTCGCCAATTTCATCAAGAAAAAGAGTCCCTCCTTCTGCAAGTTCGGCCAATCCTACCTTCCCCTTACGATCTGCTCCTGTGAAAGAACCGGGCTCATATCCAAAGAATTCAGCTTCAAATAAGGACTCTGGTATAGCCCCGCAATTGACCTCTATGAACGGCCCCCCTTTTCTTTGACTTTTGTTATGAATGAATTTAGCGATGTGGGACTTCCCTACACCGGATTCTCCAAGTAATAGGACATTCACGTCGACATCCGCCACTTGAAGCGCGACCTGCAGCACCCTCTTCATCTCATCACTTGTTGCAATGATGCCATCAGAATAATAATGACGGCTCCTGAGAATTTCCAGCTCGCTTTTCACCCTTTCCATCTCGTCTTCCATATCCGTTAAATACTTTTTCATATTCAATAATTCCGTTACATCGTGTGAATAGCTTACGACCCGAACAAGTTCTCCATCTTCATGAAAGACTGGTATTCCTGTAACCAGGAGCTTCTTGCCTTCTTTACTTGTTTGAACCAGCGTGATTTTCTTTTTCTCCTTTAGAACCAACGGAGTCAATAAAGGTGTGAATATCCCTTCTTTTTCAAGATCATAAACGGATTTACCGACCATATCTTCAGACTTCACATTGTAGATACCACCGGTTGCCTCACTGACTTTCAGAATGATCCCGTCTGTATTCGTTACTAAAATATCGTCCTGCAGGGAATGAAGAATCGCTTCGTTTTCATTCCAAACTTTTTTCGTTTCAGTCATCCAAGTCACTCCTTTGATGAGGTGAAGATTATTCAACAATGAATAATCTTCACTATTATTATTATATTAATCCATTTATACCAGACTTTTTTGATTATTTATACACTTTTGAATAATTTATTCATAGATGAATACCTTTAATTCAATAATTATTTTACTATTCAAATCATTTCGATTATCATTTTGGTAAGACTGTTGAAGGTGGGATAAAGATGGTACATAGAGAAGAATTAACACTGAAACATGCCCGTGAGCTGGACAAACAGGACTCACTTGCTCCATTCCGCAATGAATTTTATTTAAAAGAAAATCATTATTATATGGACGGGAATTCTTTAGGACTGCTTTCGAAGCGGGCTGAGGAGGCATTACTGACCTCTTTGAATGATTGGAAGGAACATGGAATCGATGGGTGGATGGACGGTCAGGAGCCCTGGTTCTATTATTCTGAGAAACTTGGAGAAATGACTGCCCCTTTAGTGGGAGCAGAAAAAGAAGAGGTCATTGTGACAGGTTCCATCACGACGAATCTTCACCAATTACTCGCCACATTCTATCAACCTCGTGGAAAACGCACCAAGATTCTGGCAGATGAACTGACTTTCCCCTCGGATATATACGCGATTCAAAGTCAGCTGGAATTGAAGGGATACTCCCCTGACGAACATTTAATACAAGTAAAAAGCACAGACGGTTATACATTAAGTGAAGAGGACATTATCGGACATATGACGGATGATATTGCCCTCATTCTATTACCGTCCGTTCTCTATCGAAGTGGACAGCTGCTGGATATTAAGCTTTTGACTGATGAAGCCCACAAACGTGAAATCATCATCGGCTTCGACCTTGCCCATTCCATCGGTGCCCTTCCCCATAAGCTTCATGAAGACGGGGTGGACTTTGCGGTTTGGTGTAATTACAAATACTTAAACAGCGGGCCTGGTGGTGTAGGAGGATTATTCGTCCATAACCGGCATAGAGGGAAAAAGCCTGGTCTGTCCGGATGGTTCAGTTCCCGTAAGGATGCACAGTTTGATATGGATCACAACTTAACACACGCTGAATCGGCCGGGGCTTTTCAAATTGGCACGCCACATATCTTGAGCAGCGCACCCTTACTCGGTTCCCTCCAATTGTTTGAAGAAGCTGGGATTGAGAACCTGAGAAGAAAATCCCTTTCTCTTACACGATTCATGATGGACGTATTCCGACAGGAGCTTTCCGAATATGGATTCACCCTCTGCAACCCCCTTGAAGATGATCGTCGGGGTGGTCATATCAGCTTACAGCATGAGGAAGCAGCAAGAATCTGTAAAGCTTTGAAAGCCAACAGGGTGACCCCTGATTTCCGTTCACCTAATGTGATCCGTTTGGCTCCCGTCGCCCTCTATTCGTCGTACGAAGATGTATGGGAGACCGTTCAAATCCTCAAGGGGATCATGGAAAATGAAGAATACAAGCAGTTTGAAAATACGCGTAATGTTGTTGCGTAACGCAGAAAGGATGGTGCAATCATGAAGATCATTGATATATCGAGACCTCTCTACAATGAAACACCCGTATGGCCGGGTGACACGCCATTTTCCTTCTCCTTGAACTGGACGAAGGAGGAAACAGGATCCGTGAATGTCGGTCAACTGACCATGAGTTCGCATACAGGGACCCATGTTGATGCTCCATTCCATTTTGACAGCGATGGAAAACGGATCCTCGACATGCCCCTTGAACGATTCATGGGACCGGCTATTGTGGTTTCAGTGGAAGATATTCCTGAAATCGGTCCTGAGCATGTAATGAAGGTCGACTTTACTTCTGTAAAAAAAGTACTTTTCAAGACCGGTGCCTGGAAGGAGCCGGCTCGATTCCCCGAGCATATTCCTCCTATCAATAAAGAACTTGCCCCTTTTTTAAAGGAAAAGGGCATTGATCTGATCGGGGTCGATCTTCCTTCTGTTGATCCATTGGATAGTAAGGACTTAAAAGCCCATCATTCTCTTCGGGAGTGTGATATCGGGATTTTGGAAGGAATTGACCTTTCCCATGTGGACCCGGGGGTATACGAACTTGTAGCCCTCCCCCTGCCTCTTAAAGAAGGGGACGGATCACCGGTTCGCGCCGTTTTGATCGATCGAAAGTAAAACATTTTCTTCTGACTGAATGGTTTTTGTCCTTAGAATCGAATATATCTCCACTCCTTTTTCATAGACTAATAGTAGATAGCTAGAAAAAAGGAGTGGGGTTTATGGGAATTACGATCACCATCGGCTTTATCGTGATACTTGGAATCATAATGGGTATACTTATTTATTTCTTACGACAGGCTTTGGATTCAAATGACTCCAAAAAGATTGATTCGCGTGATGATCATTTTTCGCAATGAGGCTTCAGTTTGTTGATCGACTTATGCAGGATTTGTAGACTTTTGTAGAACGATCGATTTTTCAATAACGGTCTATAAACCGCAAAAAGCCCCGGCGTCCTGTGTTTCAGGGGACGCCGGGGCCTTTTTTATTCCGTAATCTCCTTCTCCCCAAGCTTCATTGAGCTTGAACAAAGGGGACAAACCTTTGAATCCGTGTCTTCATGGGTTTCCGGCCTCTGCCATGCAATGCATCCAGGGCTAGTGCAAACCCACGCCAGAATCTTACTCACCTTACCGCTTCTCGCCTTTTTAGATATTTTCGGCTCGTCCACATGGGGGACCTGTTTGAACAAGTCCGAAATAAAGCGCGAGCACTTCCGCTGTTCCCCTTGATAATAAGCGGGAGAAGAAATGAATAATCTCTCTTTCGCCCTTGTGATTGCCACATAAGCAAGGCGTCTTTCTTCCTCCACTGCTCCAGATGCCTTCTCTTTTTGATTCGGATCCTTATAGACCTTATCCTCCAGCTTATTGGCGTTGAGGGCTGAACTGTGGGGAAGATTTCCTTCAATTGCGCCGATTAAAAACACGACAGGGAATTCTAGCCCCTTTGACCGATGAATCGTCATAAGGGAAACGCTGTCGGTGTCCTTACCTCTTTGATTCGAATAGATTTCCTCATACTTTGCTTTCATTTCATCAATGAACGTAATGAAACTCGAAATCGTCTCAAAACGCTTTGCCGAACCTTCAAGCTCGTCCAGCATTTCTTTAATGAGTTCCTTCTGTTCGGTTACGACATGAGATTCCTTTGCATCGATGTATTGATGGTAGAATTCCTTCCGGATACGCTTGATGGCTGTTTCCGGTGATTGATCCCCGATCGCCTTCAGAAACTTCATTCGCTCTTTTATATTTTTCACTTGGAAAGGCTTGAGTCCGGATAAAGTCGTCAAGTGAATGAGAGGATATTTCTTTCTCTCCTTCTGTTCTTCTTCCAAAATGTGAGCCATCCCTCGATCCCTTCTGATGAAAAGCGTGGGCAAGATCGATTCCATCGCTGGGAAATTTCTTGGAACGATTGATAAACGCAAGTAATCCACAACTGGTTTCACCGTCCAGTTTTCATAGAAAAGGGAATCCTTCTGATTATAGGGTGTAAAAGGAATTTCCTTAAGCAGCAGCTGCTCGAATACGGCACGGCCGCTGCTCATGGTGCGGTGAAGAACCGTCATGTCCCTGTACGTGTAGCCTTCCCCTATCAGTCTTTGAATCTCTTCTGTAATCCAGACGGCTTCTTCATCCGCCGTTGCCGGTCTTGAATATAGAGGCTTTTGACCTTCGATTTTGGTAGCAATCAATTCTTTTTTCCGACGATGTTCATTCCGCCCGATCACTTCATTCCCTAACCCGATAATATAGGCATCAGAACGATAGTTTTCTTTTAGTGTCACGACTTTCGCATCAGGAAACTCTTCATCGAAATCCAAAATAAATTCGTTCCGGGCACCGTTGAAGGTATAGATCGTTTGATCATCATCCCCCACCACGAACAAGTTTCGATGAGCCGCAATCAATTTGATCAGCTCGTATTGTACAAGGTTTGTATCCTGAAATTCATCGACCATGACATACTGGAAACGATGCTGAAGAGAAGTCAGAAGGTTCGGGTTACCCAGTAATAATTGATGGGCCTCTGTCAGAATATCATCAAAATCCATTTTATGATTCATGCGCTTCCACTCTTCATATTTCAATAGAATGTCACGAACTTCTTTTTCTGACTTGGATTTCTGCGGAATTTCCCTGATATCTTTTTGATTTAATTTATAATGAGAGAGCTTTGCAAGGAGCGTCTCGGCATCATAAGGATCATATATATTCATTTCTCTCTGAATCTGTTTCAATATGATTTGTTTATATCTTTCATTCCCGATTACTTCCTGTGTATAATGACGGGATCTTAATAGATATAGAAACAAGGCATGGAATGTGCTGGCATGCACCTGCCCGCCATGTTCAGTACCCGGCAGATTCGAGATCCTCTGCTTCATTTCTTCCGACGCTTTCTTCGTGAACGTGACGAGCAGAATATTTCTTGGATGGATATGCTGATACCTCATGAGATACCCCGCCCTGCAGACAAGAACTGTTGTCTTCCCGGTCCCTGCGCCTGCCAGGGTCAAGCAAGGTCCATTCACATGCCTGACCGCTTCAATTTGCGCTGCATTTAAGTGGATACCGGCTTCTTCCAGCGTCCGAAAGAAAAAAGCATCCTCTTCATGGGAGGATACCAGCTGTTCCGACGTCTCTCCCTTATGAAGTGGCGCCATGGGGATTTCTTTCTTTTCCGCTTCATATGGATAATTAGAATAATTGTTTAATACTTTATTCAAAGCTCATTCTCCTAGCTTTTCTTTACGATTCATAACCTTCTCATCATAACAAGAGGTCTTTGTGAATAGCAATGACAATCTCAGGGTGAAAGGGATAGACTACCCGATATGTAAATACTGTTAAACGATTGTTTAATCCCCTGAACCCTAGTAGAATAAATGTTTTGAAGTACTAATCAAACGTTTGTTTAAATCGGATATGCTCCCCGGGGATTAACATATTGTAAGAAAAGGTAATAAAACATTAGGTGATAAACTATGAAACTAACAAAATGGGGCTTTACCCGCTTCAACAGCATAAAAGCAGAATTCGATCACTTCCCACATTCCCTTGTCATCCTCAGGAAAATCAGAAACTACTACTTCGTCAACAAAATCCACTGGTCCCACCTAGATCCCGTCGTCGAAACCCACCACCTCGAACAAATGGAACTCTTAGTCAACCGGGAGATGGACTTGGAGGAGAATTATCTTAGGAGGAGATTGGATTAAAGGCTCTTTTACTCATTTCATGAATTTATTTAAAATTAAGAGCTTTGGAACTCATCCTCAAAACTTCTGTAAAGAGAATTTGGTGTTTGGGATATCCACTCCTATTTAATGATACTTTTGTAGAAGCACAGAGTGGATTGTAGCGGAAGGTGCTCGACTCCTGCGGGAATAGCTGGACAGGTGAGACCCCGGAAGCGCAGCTGAGGAGGCTCACCGCCAGCCCCGCGGAAAGCGAGCACCTGTAGCGAAAAGGAACGATCCATGCATAATTGAATCCTTCATCAGCCATTTCTCTCTTTTTTAAAAAAAGAAGAAAAAATAAGATAAACCGAGATAAACACCTATTCCATTTCAAAAAACAGCCCATATCGCATAATATTGATTATTCTGAACATTTGCATTAATTTTATAATTTGTTAATATATAATTAATAAATCATTAACAAACACCAACTTTAAAGGAAGGCGTGATTCCAATGAAGTGAGCTAGCAAAGCATATCAGCATCACATCTAGCGTTTGAGATCGGCCCGTGAAAACTGATTTCAAGATGTGTGGATATGTGGGAATGCGCAATCTTATTTCAGGAGATGATTCCAATGAAGAGTGTAAGCGAAGCATGCTAACATCATGGTACGTAAGAAGATAGCCCGTGAAAACTATCTTCGTAACATGTGGGCGTGTGGGAAAATCAACGGAAAGTGAAAATAAACTAATAAACCATGCAAGACCATTAATTTAATTGTTAAATGAATGTTACGTATGTGTATTAGTAAGAAAGGATAGTAAAGTTAATTGAATATGGTTTACTTAAGTTAAGACGCTGTTTATGTGGTATAGGCATAAGCAGCGTCTTAAATTTGTGTCAAAATTCTTCTTTTAATAAAGAGCAGACCGCCGCATCGCAGAAGACACCTTTTTCAAATGCAGCTTTTCTTAAGATCCCTTCAAAAATAAAACCTGCCTTCTCCAGACTTCTCTTTGATGCCGTATTTTCCGGATCATAATACGCTTCTATGCGATTAAGGGCCATTTCTTCAAACCCGTATCGAAGGATCGGTTGCAATACTTCAGTGATCACACCTTGTCTCCAATAAGCAGGATGAACCTCAAATCCCACCTCAGCTTTAAAATGTTCTTTTTCCCATTGATGAAAACCGCAGCTGCCGATGATCTCGTTGGAATCGTTTAAAGCAATCCCCCACCTGATGCCTTCATTTACATGAAACCTTTCGTTCCATTTCTCAATGATTTCCTTCGCCTGCTTTTCCTCTTGAAAAGAGTCCAAATCATAATATCGTGTCACTTCATCTTTTGAAAAATAATCAAAAACATTGGGAGCATCCGTCTCTTGCATCTGACGTAAACGGAATCTTGCTGTTTCCATGACCGGAAAGGTTCGTGTCAGCATATTTCATTCTCCTTTTCTTCTTGTTCTACTTATTAATTCAACACGGGATTTTACAATGCCTTCTTATTAGATAAAGTTTCATAAAATCACAATTTGTGTTCTTTCCTATATCTGGTTACAATCGATATAACAGATGAAAAAGGATGGGAATGGCGATGAAAGCCGATAAAATTATTGTAAGCACTGCATTATTCACCGGAAATGCCCCTTTCCCTATTGATGGTTTTGCAGCTATCAAAAGGGATATGATTATTGGGGTTGGCCCACGTTCTGAAATGGAGGTTTATAAAGGATCAGGTACTGAAGTATGGGATGTCGGAAGTCGACTCGTAGTACCAGGGTTTCACGACTTTCATCTTCACTGGTTTTTAGGGGCGATGTTCGAAGGGTTTTGTCAATTGACTTTCGGTTCTACAGAAGACTTGACGGCGAAGATGGTGGCAGACTATGCGGGGAAGCACCCTGATGAGGAATGGGTGCTCGGGTTCGGTTGGCATCACGTACGCTGGCCAGGCCAGACGCTCCCCACACGTCATTCATTGGATAAATATATCCCACACCGCCCAGTCGTTCTCCTGAATGAAGAAGCTCATAGCGCGTGGTTGAATACGGCGGCCCTCGAAAAATTAGGGATTAACCGGGATTCACCTGAGCCCCCTTTCGGAAAGATTGAAAAAGATGACAGCGGTGAGCCAACAGGGTTTTTATATGAGACTGCTGTTCAGTATGTGGTGGAGGCCTTCCATTTTGATGAGAATGTGAAGCTTCGATTGATGAACGGGATGCTGAAGAAGGCTTCTTCCTACGGGATCACCTCCGTTTCCGACATGCTGCCCCTACCCGGCTATACGTTAGGAGATCCCTCTTTCTATCAAGAATTTGAGGAAAAAGGAAAGCTCACGACACGCATTCATTTTCTGGATGTGTTGGATGGAGACCTTGAACGCAGTATCGGTTATAGAAATAAGTATCACTCCGACAAGCTTCAATTCTCAGGACTGAAGCAATTCTTGGATGGGGTCCCCCTCACCTATACCGGATATTTGCTGCAGCCATATGCTGACCGACCTGCAGAAACCGGCGGTACCATCTATGAGCCTGATGTGTACCGACAGTTAATCGAGGACGCTGACAGGCAAGGATTCCGTATCCGTCTTCACGCATGCGGGGATGCGGCAGTACGGATGGGCCTGGATCTTTATGAGCACGCCCGGGATGTGAATGGTTCAAGGGATTCACGGCATACGATCGAGCACATTGAAGTCTGCAGCCCAGAAGACTTTGATCGTTTTCAGAAACTCGGGGTCATCGCGTCGATTCAGCCTGAGCATCTGACATCTGGATCAATGGACACCCATGCATATCTGGACCGACTCGGACCAGAACGTGCAAGGTATACATGGCCGATTGGGTCATTGCAGCAACATAACGCGAGCATCGCGTTTGGCACGGACTTTCCGATAGTGGATCTGAATCCTATGCTTGGCCTGTACAGGGCTGTCACCCGGAAGCATGAAGACGGCACTCCTCACGGCGGGTGGAATCCAAAAGAAAAGATCTCATTAGCGCATGCCCTGATTCATTACACGAAGTCCCCTTCTTATGGAAACTTCAGAGAGAATGATTTAGGGACAATCGAAGCGGGAAAGAAAGCCGACTTGGTCGTGTTGGACCGAAACCCATTCGTATGGGAAGCAGAGGCTATCCTTGAGACGAATGTGTGGTTGACCATCATGGACGGTGAGATTGTATTTGGGAAGTAGCGGCATGATATAACGCAATAAAGGTCCGTCCCTCACTCATGAGGGACGGACCTTTAACGTATGCTATTTTGTTTCCGGGTCTTGAAGGCCTCCACCACGGATCGTCTTTTCCTGGAATGGGAGGTTGAGTTCTTTGCTTAGTTTTTCAAGGAAGCTCAGCTCGCGCTTTGAGACGAGACAGATGACGGTTCCTTCAGCTCCCATCCGGCCGGTTCTTCCTGAACGATGGATATATTGCTTAGTGTCACTCGGGAAGTCGAAATGGATGACGTGTGTGACGTCCGTGATATCCAGACCACGTGCAGCGACATCTGTGGTGAGAAGCATGGATACTTTACCTGAGCGGAAGCGGTCCAGTGATTGTTTACGCTCCATCTTGTTGGATTCCCCTGCCAGTACCTCGAGCTCGACTCCCTTATATTTAAGCTTTTCTTCCATTTCAGAGAGTTTCTCCAATTGATTGAAGAATACAAGTGCCTTGATTCCTTTGAAGTAAGAGATGCTTCTGAGGGCTTCCATCTTATCCCGCAGCTCACTATACACAAAGACATGATCCACTTTTGGATTATCCAGATTCGCTTCCATTTTGATGATTTCATGGTTTTGCAGTAGAGACTGTGCGACTTGTTCCGTTTCATCTGATAAAGTGGCAGAGAAGAATAGCACCTGACGTTCTTTCAGGGTCGATTTGATGATATCCTTCACTTCCCTGATATGTTCTGCTGAGATCATTAAGTCGAATTCGTCGACGACGATCGTTTTCACTTCATGCATCTTCAGCTTTTTCATTTTCATCAGTTCGATCATTCGCCCGGTTGTTCCGACAACGATATGCGGTTTCTTCTTCAGTTTCTCGACCTGCTTTTTAATATTCGCTCCACCGATGAAGGCAGCACTCGTTACGTCTGTCCCCTTCGCCCATTTCTGGATTTCCTGGTGTATCTGCATGACCAGTTCTCTTGACGGGGCAAGGATGACGGCCTGTGCCTGTTTTCTGGATGGATCAATGGCCTGGATGATCGGCAGCAAATAGGCAAGGGTTTTCCCTGTCCCTGTCGGCGATTCGCATACGACATCTTTCCCCTCCATGATGACCGGCACAACTTTTTCCTGTACAGGAGTTAAGGCAGTAAACCCTGATTCTTCCCAGTTTTTCTGTAGCGACGGAGAATGTATAATATCTGATATTGAATTCATTCGATTCGTCCTTTCTAATCGGCAAAGTCGGATGTAATCTCACTTCCCTTGACAGGTAAGGTGATCTCCACTGCCGTTCCTTTTTGTATTTCACTTTTAAAGTGTATATGTCCTTTATGTCGTTCGATAATTTTCTGACAAACGGCGAGACCGAGACCCGTCCCTTTTTCTTTGGTCGAGTAAAATGGCTCTCCCAGATGCTCGATCCTTTCCGGTTCCATCCCCACACCATTGTCCTTTACGATGACACGAGCGTCCGTCCCATGCGGGGCCAATGTGATTGAGACCCTTCCATTTCTACCTGCAGGGATAGATTCCACTGCATTTTTAATAATATTAATGAATACCTGTTTCAGCTGATTGGATTCCCCTAACACACATAAAGGTTTCCCCTCGAGGTTTTCATATGTAATGGACACATTATCAAGATGGGCCTGTGCTTCCATAAGTATCAATACCTGCCGTAAGATTTCATCCAATCCCTCTTGCCGGAAATGGATTTCCTGCTGTTTTCCAAGTATCAACATCTCTCCCGAAATCAAATCGATCCGGTCCACTTCAGATAGCATAATGTCCAGATGGCTGTCGTTAATAGACTTGGTCGACTGCATTAATTGGATGAATCCCTTTAAAGATGTAAGTGGGTTACGGATTTCATGGGCCACGGCAGCAGCCAATTGCCCTATCACTGAAAGCTTTTCAGATGCGACAACCATTTCTTCATTTTCTTTAATATGCGTAATATCCCTTGCAATCGCAAAGATCCCTGTAACGTTCCTGTTCACGATGATTGGAACGAGGGAGCAGCGCAGAATCTTCCTTTTCATGTTGGGCAAATGAATCGTTGTTTCAAATGTAGAGGCAAACCCTTTGAACGTTTCGAAAAAGTAGTCTGTGACACGTTTCATTTCTTCCCCTAGCAGGAATTGGCTGAAGTTCACTTCTTTTAATTCTTCAAATGTTGACTCAAGTAATCCCTCAGCCTCTCCGTTGACAGACATTACATCGCCGTCCAGACTCAATTCAAAGACGGCATCGGGGTTCTGCTCGAACAAGGAGTGATAGTGTTGATTCTTTATTTGCAGTTGTCTCTCTTTATTCATCAATTTATTATTTGATTCAATGAGTGCATGAGTCCTCCGATATAGGGATAAGAAGAGAATGGTACCCGTTACAAAAACAAAGAACCAGCCTTTATATCGTTGAAAGTAGATATACATATTAAGGTTTTCATGAGTCAGTGCCATAGAAAAATAATCGGATAACACAATCCAGAGAATTCCTAACAATACATAGGTGATGGTAACTCTTAAGGCAATGTCTTTAGCTTGTTTCATTTCGGAATGTTCACCTACATTCAGATAGTCTTTCTCCTATGGTTTCACAGTTCTTACCAATTTATCAATAATCTTTCCTCTCTTTCTCCCCTTTCAGGAAAAAGGTGGACAAAGGATAAATTCCAACGCTTTGTATCAGGAGCGACAGCATGATCACTCCGAATGTTAAGGAGTGCAGTAGAAGGGGACCTTGATCATCTAAACCTAATAATAACGCCACAGACATCGTGCCTTTAATTCCAGACCAGGTTAAGATGGATACTTCCTTCCATCCATACGTCTTTCTCCATGTTTCTTTCAATTTTACAACACCAATAATAATAACATAGCGAACAAATAATGAGAGAACAAAAAGGAAGAAGATCCATCCAATTAAAGAAAAAGAGAGATATCGCGTTGTCTGGATTCCGATCAATAAGAATAAAAAGGTTAAGATGGTCGGTTCAATCACAGTCCAGAATCCATCCAGATCCTTCCGGAAATGATTTTCCTTTATCATTTTTCCATACTCATAGGAAAGCAGGATCCCGGAGGATACTGTTGCAAGAACTCCTGAAACTCCCAGCTCCTCCCCTACGTAAAAGGTTCCGTATGCAAAGATGATACTCAGCATGATCTGATACCGCGAATCTGTCGTGAAATGGATTGCTTTACTCGCCAGCCATCCAAGCGTCACACCCAACACGATCCCTCCAAGGGAAACCAAAAGGAATTCTCCCATGAAAGAAGAAACGGAAAACGTCTCCCCTCCAAAGTAGATTCCAGCCACAACCGTAAAGAGAACGATACTTGTGCCATCATTGATCATCGACTCCCCCTCCACTACATCGGCTATATCATCTCTGTTTGAAGACTCTTTCAAGACCGATACGACCGAAACCGGATCCGTCGGTGTTAAGATGGCAGAAATCAGTAAAGCTTCTCCATAGGTCACAGGGATCCAAGGATGCAGACCATAGTACGTAAGAAGACTCATCAATAATGTCGTGATGACAATCCCCACCGTACTTAGGAGAGTGATGATTCCAGCATGCTTCTTTAAAGCCTTTGCAGGAAATTGATACGCGGATATAAATAGAAGCGCTGGCAGAAACCACTGAAATATTATATCCTTTGTCAGGGTGACATCAGAAAACGCGGGAACAAACGACAGACCCATCCCAATAAGGAGCAAAACAACCGGCACGGGAATGTTCTTCTTCTTTTTGTCAAAGGTAAAGACGCTATAACCAATCATAAGCAAGATTAGAATATGTATAGGTTCGATGACTCACACCTCCAGTTACAAGTCTATTTCCACTCCTTTTATTTTACTAAACTCCACCCCCAACCTTCTTCCTATTTTTTCAAAATGGCGTTTATTTACCGGAAAGTTGGTAAAAAGAGAAGCAAAAGGAAATTGAAAGCAGGTGATGCATCATGTTGAGCTTGATGTATGGCAGAAAACCGTTCAGTAAAAGTGGCACGATTACCCTTCCCCACAAATGGCGACAGCAGTTTGGGCTATTGCCGGGAAGGCTCGCAGAACTCGTCTATCAAAACAACTGCCTCTATATTAAACGCGCGTTGAAAGACTCCACCCATAACAAGCGCTACATCTCAGAAAAAGGAACTGTCCATATCCCAAAGGAACTCCGGGAAGAAATGGGGATGACTGATCAATCATCCTACTGCCTCCACATCAATGAAAAAGAAAATTGTTTTATGATCACCAGGGAGAAATAGTGAAACCAAGTATCTCCCAGGCTTCCTCGAAGAGCCTTTATTTCCACCATGTTACATGTACGCCCAGGGCAGAAAGCATAAAAACAAGGTCCGTCCCTCGCTCCTTTAAAGCGATGAGGGACGGACCTTTGGTTGTTGGAGGGTGATGGTGCTGCCGGACTCGGCAATGGATAGTTTACGGACATCCATGGATGGGAAGGTTTGCTCGAGCTGACGGTGGAGCCATTCGCCAGCTTCCCTTTCCACGAAGCAGGCAATCGTCGGGCCGGCACCGCTAAGGGCGACACCGAATGCGCCGAATCGTCCCGCCACTTCTTCTACGGCATCGTAGTGAGGGAGCAACTTTCTCCTGTGCGGTTGATGATATCGATCACGCTTCATCATCTTCCCGACCATGTCCCAATCGCCGGTCAAAAACGCTGCCACAAGTACATTCGAAATGGCTCCAGCCCCTACGGATTCTGCAAATGAATGAGTGGACGGAAGGACATTTCTCGAATCGGATGTTTTCAGCTCCGCTTTCGGAATGACGCATACGATTTCAATCGGAAGATCAGGTACGGTTATGATGTTGACACCCTTTTCATGCTGACAGCTGACGATGAACCCCCCGTAAAGTGATGCGCCAACGTTATCGGGATGACCTTCGAACCTGTTCGCAATGGAAAGCTTCCTCTCCCTGCTCAAGTTCAGGTCGCACAGGACATTTGCGAGCTCCACCCCGGCCACTACGGCAGCTGCGCTGGAGCCCAGCCCCCTCGTCAACGGTATGTCACTTGAAATATACAAATGGCACGGAGTAGGCTTCTTTCCGTATTCCTTACATACTTCTTTCACTACTTCAACAATGAAATGGGACTCATCAGCCGGAAATACCTCAAGTGCCGCCGACAGGGGAATCACTTGCCATTCGTCTGCCTCTTGTGCCTCAACGGTTAAATACACATCCAAAGCCAAGCCAAGCGAGTCAAAACCGGCACCTAAATTAGCCGTACTTCCCGGGACGACGATTCTCCAAGAGCGACGCCCCTTCATACCCCGATCGTTCCCTTAATGTAATCCTTCACCATTTCACGATCATTCGGTAATTTCACCGGTGTAACCGGGCTGCACTCCATGGCCGTAACCGGATCTTTCAAACCGTTACCCGTCAATACCGCGACTATCTTCGACCCTTTGTCGAGCAACCCTTTTTCCAAAGACTTCTTAACCCCGGCAATGGACGCGCAGGACGCCGGTTCGGCGAAGATTCCTTCTTTCCTTGCCATCAGCTGATACGCTTCAAGGATTTCGTCATCCGTCACTTCGTCGATATGACCATTTGATTCCCTCAAAGCGTCGACTGCCAATGTCCAGCTTGCCGGGTTCCCGATCCGGATCGCAGTGGCGACCGTTTCGGGCTGTGGAAATACACGGTCATGGACGATAGCCGCCGCACCGGAAGCTTCAAAACCGAACATCCTGGGCAGTGTGGAAGCGTGTTGACGAGAATATTCCTTAAATCCTTTCCAGTATGCTGAAATATTTCCTGCATTTCCGACGGGGATTGCCAGTACATCAGGAGCTTCCCCTAATCCGTCTATCACTTCGAAGGCAGCTGTTTTCTGCCCTTCCAATCGATACGGGTTCACTGAATTCACGAGAGTGACCGATTCGGTTTTGCTTAACTCCCGGACAATCTCAAGCGCTTCATCAAAATTCCCTTCAATTGAAATGATCTCTGCTCCGTACATGACGGCCTGTGCCAATTTCCCTTGAGCGATCTTCCCCTCGGGAATGACGACGATGCATTTGATTCCCGCCCTTGCAGCATAAGCCGCAGCGGAAGCACTTGTATTGCCGGTTGAAGCGCAAATGACTGTCGAGCTGCCGGCTTCCACGGCTTTCGCAACCGCGAGGACCATTCCCCGGTCCTTAAAGGAGCCCGTCGGATTCGCCCCTTCTACCTTTGCATAAAGCTCGATGCCCCATTCCCTGGACAGCGACTTCAGCTCGATCAGCGGAGTGTTTCCTTCGTTCAAGCTTAAAAGGGGAGTATCCGCATTTAATGGAAGATGTTCTTTATACTGCTCCAGTAGCCCTTTCCATCTCATCCTTTTTCTCCTCCTTCTACACGATATGAGCTTTCGATTGAATGAACCGCTTCATAATCCTTCAACTCCATCAAAATGTCCTCATAATGATCGAGTGACGCTTTGTGTGTCACCAGGACGATCTCGGCAAACTCATCACTTTCCAGGGGATTCTGCAGGATCTTCTCGAAACTGACTCCATGATTTGAAAAGATGGATGTCAGTTTAGCTAACACGCCCACTTCATCTTGTACATGCAGGCGCAGGAAGTATTTTGAATGAATTTCATTCCGTTCTTTCAACTTTTTCGGGAATTGAGGATTAACGGCACTCTTACCGTTGACCCCCAGTCTCATATTCTTCATGATTCCCACCATATCGGATACGACGGCTGTAGCCGTTGGGAGACTGCCGGCGCCGGGACCGTAGAACATCGTTTCCCCCACTGCTTCCCCGTAAACGTAAACGGCGTTATATTCGTCGTGTACGGAGGCGAGGGGATGTTCATTTTGAAGGAGAGTTGGTTCCACACTTACCTCAACCTTCTCCCCTTCCCTATGGGCGTATCCGATGAGCTTCATCGTATAACCGAACTGCTCGGCATATTGAATGTCATCACCCGTTACTTCCGTGATGCCCTTCACCTTCACATCGGCAAGGTCCACGTTCATGGAGAAACCTAATGTGGAGAGGATTGCCATCTTCCTTGCTGCATCCAGTCCGCCGACATCCGCTGTCGGATCCGCTTCAGCATAACCGAGAACCTGTGCTTCCTTCAAAACATCATCGAAGGTCCGTCCCTCTTTCGTCATCTTTGTCAAAATGAAGTTCGTTGTTCCGTTTACGATTCCCATCATTTTGGTGATGCGATCGGAGGCCAGGCCGTCTACTAAACTCCTTAAGATCGGGATGCCTCCAGCGACACTTGCTTCGTAGAATAAGTCACAGCCATTCTCCGATGCAGCCCTCAATAATTCCGGTCCATGGAGAGCCATGAGGTCTTTATTTGCCGTCACGACATGTTTACCCTCGTTTAGAGCATGAAGAAGATGCTCCTTTGTCGCTTCGATTCCACCCATGACCTCGACCACAATATCAATTTCAGGATCAAACAGGACTTCCTCAGGATTTAAGGTCAGTATGCTGTTTTCAATGTCGAGTCCCCTATCTTTCTCTAAATCCTGTACAAGGGCTTTTTTCACCGTCACCGGGCAGCCGATTTGATGGGATAATTTATCCTGATGATTCTCTACAATCTTCACCACTCCCGCTCCCACCGTGCCGAGTCCTAAAAGTCCGATTGAAATTGATTCCATAAGCCGAAAACCTCCATTTGTTTATTTCTCGTGTACATTTGTTCTTGTATAGTGGACATTATAGTTGAAAAAATTACCTATTACAATAGGTTTTTGCGTATTTTCAGAATGTAAGAGCTTTCAAGTTTAATTGATTGTGATGTTGCTGGTTCATTCTGGTTATCTCCACGAAAAACCTATGCTTTTCAAGGATCACCTATAATTTGTTGGTCTTTTTTTGGGTTGTTGCGGTACTATTATCTGTTCTGTTATTGGAGCACTTTCCTCATTTCCTGAGGCACTTCTAATCCCGACTTGTAGATAATTGCGTCATTTTAGTGAACAATTGCGTCATTATTTTGTTTATTGCGTCTTTTTCTCGATAATTGCGTCATTATCATGTTTATTGCGCCATTTCATCTAGTAATTGCGCCTTTTTCCATTTATAGTAAATCCATCAATACCCGTACCAAATGGCTATAAACAGAGGACCGCCCCCAACTACTCACATAGTTAAGGACCGCCCCTCCTTTACACGATATGATGAAGCTGCCTGGCCATTTTGGATAAATCCCTGTACACAGGGATTTTGCTCGGATCGGCATTTCCGCCGCTGATGACACAGCCCACTTTCTTGCCTTTCACCTGAACCTTCTGGCACATGGCTGCCGCCAATGATGCGGCACCCGCTCCTTCGACCAGCGTCTTCTCCCGTTGCAGCATGAACATGATGCTGTAGGAGATTTCTTCATCCGTCACCGTGACCATGTCGTCTACATATTTCTGGATAATCGGAAATGTGAGTTCCCCGGGCTTCTTGACGAGAATCCCGTCTGCAATGGTGTGAACATGCTCCAAGGCCCCTTTATTTCTTCCTGTAAAAAAGTTATATGTTGCAGGTGCTCCCAGTGCCTGCACCCCCACGATTTGGACCCGTGGGTTGAAGGCCTTTACGGCCAGCGCCATCCCTGCGAGCAAGCCCCCACCGCCGACGGGTACGAGGATCATGTCCAGATCACTGAGTTGTTGAAGCATTTCCAGTGCGACTGTCCCTTGTCCAGCCATCACTTTATGATCGTCAAATGCATGAACATACGTCGAGCCTTTTCTGATTTTCTCTTGGAGTGCTGCCCCGTAGGCTTCTTGATAGGTGTCTCCTGTCAATACGATTTCAGCTCCGTAGTGTTTCGTTGCCGCAACTTTGGTAGAAGGCGTCCGCTTCGGCATGAAGATCTTCGACGGAACCCCGCGCTTAGAGGCGGCCAATGCCACCCCCTGGGCATGATTCCCTGCCGATGCGGCAATGATGCCCTTGCCTGCTTCCGCGTCAGATAATGACATGATTTTATTCATGGCGCCTCTCACTTTGAATGATCCTGTTCGCTGCAGATTCTCCATTTTCAAATAGATTTCTCCACCCGTGTACGCATTCAGAGTAGATGATTGCTTTAACGGTGTTCGATGCACCTGATGACTGATTCGTTCCATCGCTTCTACAACTTCAGTGTTATCCATTAAATTCCCAAGTCACTCACCTCATATTTTTTTTCGTAGTCTTCGATATGTTTTCCGTAATGCAATGTCAGATCGATTTCATCCAATCCCTTTAACAACATCGTCTTCCAGTAAGGATCGACATCAAACGTGACACGGAGTCCCTCTGAATCACAAATGGTCTGATGCTCAAGGGACACTTCGATTTTATATAAATCTACCTGACTCTCATTTTTCAAAAGGGCATCCACTGTTGCTTCATCCAGCTGAATGGGAAGAATCCCATTTTTTAAACAATTATTATAAAAAATATCAGCGAAGCTTTTTGCAATGACCACTTGAAACCCATAGTCCTGAAGGGCCCACGGTGCGTGCTCCCTTGATGAGCCGCAGCCGAAGTTCTTTCCACCAAGGAGAACCTCGGCATCGTGATATTGGGGGGTATCCAATAAGAAGTCTTTCCTTAAGGATTTCCCATCGTCTTCAAATCGCCAATGATAAAACAAATACTGGCCGAAGCCTTTCCGTTCGATCCTTTTCAGGAATTGTTTCGGGATGATTTGATCCGTATCTACGTTGTCTCTCCTGAGAGGAAACACTTTGCCTTCCACATGATTGATTGCCATGGGGTTCACCTCCTATGAAATCGGCAGTTTCTCAAGTTTACGGACATCTGTCAATTTACCGGTCACGGCAGCCGCTGCCGCCATGGACGGACTCAGCAGATGGGTTCTCGATCCATTTCCCTGCCGGCCTTCAAAATTCCGGTTGGAGGTAGATGCACAGCGCTTGCCCGGTGGAACGATGTCGTCATTCATGGCCAGGCACATGCTGCATCCTGCTTCCCTCCATTCAAAGCCCGCATCTTCAAAGACCGTATGCAGGCCTTCCGCTTCTGCTTCTTGCTTCACTTTATAAGAGCCTGGAACGACCAAAGCCGTGACGCCTTCCTTGACTTTGTGGCCCTTCACCACCTCAGCCGCCGCTCTCAGGTCACTTAAGCGCGAATTCGTACACGAACCGATGAACACATAATCAACCTCGATGTCCTCGATTCTCATACCAGCCTCAAGTCCCATATAATGAAGGGCCCTCTCCACTCCTTCTCTATCAGAAGGATCGCTATACTTATCCGGGTGAGGGACGGACCTCGAAATCGCAGCCCCCATACCGGGATTTGTCCCCCACGTGACATGCGGCTCGATTTCTTCACCCTTCACGTAGATTGTGTGATCATAGGCTGCGTCGCTGTCACTCGAAAGGGCTCTCCATTCTTCCTTGCACTGTTGGAATGACCGGTCTTTAGGTAGATATTTTCTTCCTTCTAAATAGCCAAAGGTCGTTTCATCGGGACTGATCAAACCTGCCTTCGCACCGGCTTCAATGCTCATATTGCAAACCGTCATTCTTTCTTCCATGGACAGATTGCGGATCACATCACCGGTGAATTCAATGACATATCCAGTCCCAAACCCCACTCCATAAGCGGAAATGATGTTCAGGATCACGTCTTTTGCCGTGACACCGAAACCAAGCTCCCCTGATACTTCCACTTGAAGGGTTTTCGGTTTCGATTGCCAAAGGGTCTGGGTCGCCAGCACGTGCTCCACTTCACTCGTCCCGATCCCGAAGGCCAGTGCGCCGAACGCACCATGGGTTGAAGTGTGACTGTCCCCGCAAACAATGGTCTTCCCTGGCTGGGTCAAACCAAGTTCCGGCCCGATGACGTGGACGATCCCTTGATCGGGGTGATGTATATCAGCAAGGGTGACGCCGAATTCTGCACAATTTTTCTTCAGTGTATCCATTTGCAGTCGTGCGATTTCATCTCTCACAATGTGTCTCTCCCTTGTCGGAACATTGTGATCCATGGTTGCGTACGTTAAGTCCGGTCTGCGAACGCTGCGATCTTTTAAGCGCAGCCCTTCAAATGCCTGGGGGGATGTTACTTCATGTACAAGGTGCAGATCAATATAAAGTAAATCCGGCTTTCCCTCTTCTCTGTGCACAATATGTTTTTCCCATATCTTTTCGATGATATTTTTCCCTGCCATGAACTCCCTCCTGGTTTGGTACAATTTTATTTCCATAACGTCCGTGCTCCCGGGCTTCGACCCTGCGAACCAATTTTATAAGTAAGCCGCCAAGATTGAAGATAGGGCGTGATCGGCTTCCAGTCGCTCCACCACCATCTGGCTCATGGTACCTGTACCGACAACGGTTCCACGCCCCATTGTCCAAAGGTCTCCTGTACGGTATCCTGCATTCAAGACTTCCTGGACGGCCATTTCAATCATTTCCGCTTCTTCTTTTAAACCGAAGGAATGACGAAGCATCATGGCTACCGACAAAATCATGGCAAGAGGATTGGCTTTTCCTTTTCCTGCAATATCAGGGGCTGACCCGTGAACCGGTTCATACAGTCCGAAAGAGTCTCCCCTCAGGCTTGCGGATGGCAGCATGCCCAGTGAGCCTGTGATCATCGAGGCTTCGTCGCTCAGGATATCCCCGAACATATTCTCTGTCACCAGCACATCGAATTGCTTCGGCTGATACATCAGCTTCATCGCCGCTACATCAACCAGCATGTGCTCCACTTCTACATCCGGATATTCAACCGCCACTTCATTCACGACTTCCCGCCACATTCGACTAGTTTCCAAAACATTTGCCTTGTCGACGGAGGTTAATTTCTTCTTGCGCTTCTGAGCAAGCTTAAAGGCTTTGTGGACAATCCGTTCGATTTCACTTTTTTCATAGACCAGTGTGTCAACGGCTACTTCATCCCGTTTCCCCTGGCGACCGGACGGCTGACCGAAGTACAATCCTCCTGTCAGTTCGCGGACAATCACTAAGTCTACCTCTTCCACGATTTCGCGCTTTAAAGGAGAGGCACCGAGCAGGCTCTCGAATGCCTTCACCGGGCGCAGGTTCGCGAATAAATCGAACTCTTTGCGGATGGCCAGGAGCCCTTTTTCCGGACGGGTTTCCTTCGGCAGATGCTCCCATTTCGGTCCTCCGACAGCACCTAATAGGACTGCATCACTCCCTTTGCAAAGCTTGATCGTTTCAGGAGGTAATGGCGTACCAAAGCGATCTACAGCAGAGCCGCCGATGTATCCTTTCTCCACTTCGAATTCATGGCCGAACCAATCACCCACTGCCTTCAGTACTTCTAATGCCCCGTCCATAATCTCTTGACCGATACCGTCTCCTGGTAGTACAGCGATTTTTTTCTTCATTAGAATTACCTCCTGTTTATTGGTTTTAGGGAAGGCCACTGACTTCAGGGACCTTGATCTTACAAACTGGCTTCTACTCTTTCCCTTTGTTGAGATTTCCGTTGAGATAGTCGGTTCACTGCGTTTAAGTACGCACGGGCCGATGCTTCCAGTACATCCTGGGCCGTTCCGCGTCCGCTTGTCTTTTCTCCGTCATATTCAAGTCTTACATATACTTCTGCCAGGGCATCCCGGCCCCCGCCGACCGAGTTGATCTTGTAATCCAGCAATCTTGAAGACTCTGGAAGGATTTTCTCGATTGTGTTGTAGATGGCTTCTACACTTCCTGATCCCGTTGAAGCGAGCCTTGTTACGCTTCCGTCCTCGAACTTCAACTCGATTGTGGCTGTCGGTATATTGTCCATGCCGTATTGAACCTGCATTCGTTCTAAAGTAAAACCGACAGATTCGGCCATCTCCGTCTGCTTATTGGTCAGGATGCTGAAGAGATCTTCATCGACGATTTCCTTCTTCTTGTCTGCCAAATCTTTAAACGTATGAAATGCTTCATTCAGTTTTTCATCACTCAGGTCAAAGCCCAGTTCGACGGCCTTATTTTTGAAAGCATGGCGGCCTGAGTGTTTCCCGAGTACCAGACGATTCGAGTTTACTCCGATCAGTTCCGGAGTGATGATTTCGTATGTCGTTTTTTCTTTCAGTACTCCATCCTGATGGATGCCTGATTCATGGGCAAAGGCATTGTCACCGACGACTGCTTTATTAGCTGGTACCCTCATTCCCGTCAGCTTGCTGACAAGAGAACTGGTTTTCTTAATTTCGTCTAATTTAAGCCGGGTTGTCGCTCCGTAAAAATCTTCACGGATCCGAAGTGCGACCGCCACTTCCTCCAGGGCTGCATTACCGGCACGTTCACCGATACCGTTAATGGTCCCTTCAATTTGGTCGGCTCCGTTTTCGATGGCTGCAAGGGAGTTGGCAGTCGCCATACCAAGATCATCATGACAGTGTGCCGAAAGCTTCACACCGTCGATATTCGGGACGTTTTCCCTTACGTATCGAAACAGTTCGCCGTATTTATGAGGGGTGATATACCCCACCGTATCAGGGAGATTGATGACTGAAGCTCCCGCATCAATGACCCTTTCCATGATTTTGACCAGGAAATTGAGATCCGACCTGCAAGCATCTTCTGCCGACCACTGAACGACGGGGAAGAATTTCTTCGCATATTGTACGGCCTGGACGGCGGTATCGATGACCTGATCCGGTGTCATCTTCAGCTTATGGGTCATGTGGATGGGCGAAGTGGCAAGGAAGACATGCAGCCTTGGTTCCGCCGTTCCTTTCAGGGATTCCCATACTGCATCAATGTCTCTTTGCTGAGCCCGCGCCAGCCCCGTTACGGAACTGTTTTTAATAGTGGAACCGATCCTCTGTACAGCATCGAAGTCTCCTTTTGAAGCTGCAGGAAATCCAGCTTCAATAATGTCAACACCCAGTCTTTCAAGCTGCTTCGCCACCTCGATTTTTTCAATCGTATTCAGATTCACACCGGCTGACTGTTCACCGTCCCGTAGAGTCGTGTCAAAGATCTCAATGGTTCGCACTCGCTACCACTTCCTTTTCTTTAGTAGAAGGTTTCTGTACAAATGGCATCATTTTACGAAGCTCCCTGCCAACGACTTCAATCGGATGCTGGCTCTCACGTTGGTTGATGGCGTTGAATTCCGGTCGGTTTGCCTGGTTCTCCAGGATCCATCCCTTCGCAAATTTTCCTGTTTGGATATCCGTCAGAACTTCCTTCATGCGGGCTTTCGTTTCTTCGTTCACGACCCGTGGTCCTGACACGAAATCCCCCCATTGAGCGGTATCGGAAATCGAATAGCGCATTCCTTCCAGTCCCTGCTCATACATCAGGTCGACGATCAGCTTCAATTCGTGTAAACACTCGAAATAGGCAACTTCTTTTTGATAACCGGCTTCGACAAGAGTTTCGAACCCTGCTTTGACAAGGGATGTCACCCCTCCGCAAAGGACCGCCTGTTCCCCGAATAGATCGGTTTCCGTTTCTTCCTGGAATGATGTTTCTAGGATTCCGGCACGCCCTGCCCCTACACCCTTTGCATAGGCTAGGGCCAGTTCAGCTGCTTGGCCGGTAGCGTCTTGATAAACCCCGAAAAGTGCAGGTACACCGGCTCCTTCTTCAAACGTCCTTCTTACGAGATGCCCCGGTCCTTTCGGTGCTACAAGGAAAACGTCTACGTCTTCCGGCGGAACGACCTGATGGAAATGGATATTGAATCCGTGTGCAAATGCCAATGCCTTTCCTGCTGACAATGCCGGTTTGATTTCCGCTTCATACACTTTCGGCTGATGCTCATCCGGCAGGAGAACCATGATGACATCTGCCTGTTCGCTCGCTTCCCGCACGGAGTAGACATCGAAGCCGTCTTTTTCCGCCTGGTCCCATGACTTTCCTTTTCGCAATCCGACTACAACATCAAAGCCGCTTTCCTTCAGGTTCTGCGCATGTGCGTGACCCTGTGAACCATAGCCGACAACCGCTACTTTCTTCCCTTTTAGAACCTCTTCATTTACATCTCCGTTATAATATACCTTTACCATTTCCCTCATCCTCTCCATTTTTTGAATAATAAGTTTTTTTAAGTTACTTCTAATTCACAATCGAATACTGTTTCAAATCCGTGACCGATTTTCCATTGCCCCTTGCAAATGCCGTGATGCCGGTTCGGGCGATCTCTTTGATTCCATAAGGTCTTAACAGGTCAATGATCGCTTCGATCTTGGATGTCTCCCCGGTTACCTGAACTGTTACGCTGTCCCTTGCCACATCAATGATCGCGGCCCTGAACGGTTCAACAATGCCGTTGATTTCGGATCGGGTCTGGCCTGTACTCAGGACTTTGATGAGGGCCAGTTCCCTGGCGACCACTCCTTGATCGGTGATATCGGACACCTTGAGGACATCAATCTGTTTATGGAGCTGCTTTAAGAGCTGCTCGATTTTACGATCGTCCTCTACATTGACGACAAAGGTCATCCGCGAAATTCCTTCGACTTCTGTATAACCGACGGAAATACTTTCGATATTAAACTGACGTTTTGTAAACAATCCGGTCACCCGATTCAAGACACCGCTTCGGTTATGAACGAGGGCCGTTACAATCCGTTTCCTCATGGTTTCACTCCTAACATTTCGTGTAATCCTTTTCCTGGAGCCACCATCGGGTAGACGTTTTCCTTCGGATTCACCCAGCAATCGATGAGAACCGGTTCATCACTCGTTAATGCCGCTTTTAAAACCGTATCTACTTCTTCCTGGGTTTTCACTTGATACCCTTTGATTCCGTATGATTCAGCCAGTTTCACAAAATCAGGCTGGGTGGAAAAAACCGATTGTGAATATCTCTCTTCAAAAAATGTTTCCTGCCACTGTCTCACCATGCCCAGTGTGCCGTTATTGAGAAGGACCACTTTCACAGGAAGGTTCAATTCTTTCAGGAGAACAAGCTCCTGAAGAGTCATCTGGAATCCACCATCTCCTACAAAAGCAACCACCGTGCTGTCGGGATTCGCTAATTGAGCACCGATCGCTGCCGGGAACCCGAATCCCATCGTGCCGAGCCCACCGGATGTAACCCAGTTATTCGGCTTTTTAAAAGAATAGTACTGCGCCGCCCACATTTGATGCTGTCCGACGTCCGTTGTGACGACCGCTTCCCCGTTCGTCATTTCATACACCTGCTCAATGAGGCGTTGGGGTGATAGGACATCATGTGCCTGGTTATACCAGAAAGGATATTCCCTTTTGTAAGAGCGCAGATGATGATGCCAGGCATCAAAATCAGGCTTTTCCGTTTCATGCTGCAGAATTTTTGCGAGTGCCTGCTTGGCATCGGCTACAATTGGGATCTGTGTTTCAACGTTCTTCCCGATTTCAGCAGGGTCTATGTCAATGTGGACCACTTTGGCCCTTGGTGCAAAGGTAGCGAGATTCCCAGTCAACCTGTCATCAAACCGGGCACCGATATTGATGAGCAGATCACATTCGTGGATGGCCATATTACTGGCATAACATCCATGCATGCCCGCCATGCCCAAGAAAAGTGTATGGTCTGCCGGGAATCCCCCTAAACCAAGCAGGGTGTGGATCACCGGAATGTCATATTGTTCTGCGAATGCCTTCAATTCTTCAGTTGCTTTCCCATGAAGGACTCCAGCTCCCGCTAAAATGACGGGCTGTTTCGAAACCTTGATGGCATCCACCAGCTTCTTGATTTGGAGAGGATTCGGGTAAAAGTTAGGCTGATATCCCGGTAAGTCCATTTCCACTTCATGTACCGCGAATGCTTGCTGCAGAGTCAGATCTTTCGGAATATCCACGAGTACCGGTCCCGGTCTTCCGGTTGAGGCTATGTGAAAAGCCTCCTTCACGATCCTCGGTAAATCTTTAATATCCCGAACCTGATAATTATGCTTGGTGATCGGCATCGTAATCCCCACTACGTCCGCCTCCTGGAATGCATCGGTTCCGATCACCCCTGAAGCTACCTGCCCCGTGAACACTACCAGTGGAAGTGAATCCATCATGGCATCCGCGATCCCTGTCACAAGATTCGTCGCTCCAGGTCCCGATGTCGCAATGACGACACCCGGTTTTCCTGATACCCGGGCATATCCTTCCGCCGCGTGGATGGCCCCTTGCTCATGACGGGCGAGTACATGCTTGATCGGGGCTTTGTAAAGAGCATCGTAAATCGGCAAAACCGCTCCCCCAGGGTACCCAAACAGAATCTCGACCTTTTCCTCCTTCAAAGCCTTCATGAGCATATCAGCACCGTTGACGTTTTCTGTCAGTGTCTGTGAAGCCGGTTCTGCCTCAACTTTTGCTCTCATTGCGTATCTCCTCCCTTTTTTTAAAAGCGCAGGCGGCTCGGTCAGGCCCGACAAGCATAAGGCAAGGTCGCTGAAAAGCGTTTGTTGCCTTTTTGGCGAGATTGACTTATGACCTCGAGGGACTAGCCACCGGAGCTGGATATATTAAAACGCATGCTTTATTCATCCACCTTTTGCAAACAAAAAAGACCTTTCCACCCACTACGTCAGAGTTCATCTTTCGCAGGGGCGAAAAGGTCTTTATCCTTTCCACGGTACCACCCTAGTTCAGAGATGCCAGTGCATCTCCCTTTGCAGGCCGATCGGTTTCACCGGCCTTTGTTTTTGTAACGAGTATCATCTACTCGATCGTTCCTACTTACAGAGTTCAGAACGATACTCAGAGGGGATGTCGGTATTGGATGTATTACTGGTTCTCAGCACCACCAGCTCTCTGAAAATACGATTCCCAATCCTTTTACCTCTTCAACGCTTTCCATTATTCCGTTTTCAAGATTCCACCGGTGCTTGCTGATGTCACAAGCTTCGCATATCTTGCCAGATAGCCTTTTTTGATTTTCGGAGGAGGCTGTACCCACTCCTGATGCCTGAATTTCAACTCTTCTTCTGATACCATAAGGGAAATCGTCCGGTTCGTCAGATCAATGAAGATGGCGTCTCCATTTTCCACGACACCGATCGGTCCTCCTTCAGCCGCTTCCGGGGAGACGTGACCGATTGAAATACCACGGGATGCTCCTGAAAATCGTCCGTCGGTCATGAGGGCGACTTTCTTTTCGAGTCCCCTTCCAGCAATGGCTGCTGTCGGTGCGAGCATTTCCGGCATTCCCGGACCACCCTTTGGCCCTTCATACCTGATGACCACAACATGCCCTTCTTTCACTTCCCCACTTTCGATTCCGGCAAGGGCATCATCCTGGGATTCGTAGACAATCGCTTCTCCCATGAATGTTTTAATCGATGGATCGACTGCCCCTACTTTGATGACCCCGCCGTTTGGAGCGATATTCCCGAAGAGGACGGATAATCCTCCGACTGGACTGTGGGCATTCTCCCTGCGACGGATGACATCATCATTTTGAATATGGGCATCCTTCACATTTTCATAAAGGGACTTTCCTGTAACCGTGATGCGATCCTTGTGTACAGCTTCCATTTCACAAAGTTCTTTAATGATGGCGCTGACCCCTCCGGCATTGTGTACATCCTGCATGGAGTAATCGGAGGCCGGGCTTATCTTGGATAGATAGGGTACACGCTCAGCAACTTTATTGATCCGGTTGATGTCGTAATCGATTTCCGCTTCATTGGCAATGGCCAGTGTGTGAAGGACGGTATTGGTCGATCCCCCCATGGCCATGTCCAGTGCAAATGCGTCATCAATCGTATCCTCCGTTATGATATCTCTTGGCTTGATATCTTTTTTCACCATTTCCACCAGGTGTTTTGCTGCATCCTTGATCAATTTGTGCCGTTCTTCTGAGGTGGCTACGATTGTTCCGTTCCCCGGTGGAGCCATTCCAAGCATCTCCATCAGGGAATTCATGGAGTTCGCTGTGAACATCCCTGAACAGGATCCGCATGTCGGACATGCATTGGCCTCGATATCAAGAAGCTGTTCTGCCGTCATCCTTCCTGACTGATGGGCACCGACCCCTTCAAAAACAGATACGAGTGATAATGGCTTTCCTTCACTTGAAACCCCTGCTTCCATAGGGCCTCCTGATACGAAAACGGAAGGGACATTGGTTCTGACTGATGCCATCAGCATACCCGGTGTGATCTTGTCACAATTCGGAATGTAGAATACTCCATCGAACCAGTGGGCATTGATGACGGTTTCTGCTGAGTCGGCGATCAGTTCACGACTCGGCAATGAGTACCGCATCCCGATGTGTCCCATGGCGATCCCGTCATCAACACCGATCGTGTTGAATTCGAAGGGGATTCCTCCAGCTTCCCGGATCGCTTCTTTCACGACCTGGGCAAATCCGTTTAAATGCATATGACCCGGGATGATATCAATGTAGGAGTTACATACCCCGATAAACGGTTTTTCCAGGTCTTCAAGCTTTACTCCCGTCGCATAAAGTAAACTGCGGTGAGGAGCTCTGTCGATTCCTTTCTTGATCATGTCACTTCGCACGTCATCACCTCCAACTTAGCCGACTTGAGCATTTTGTTTGTAAACTTTTCTTCCATCCTGCGTGACAGTGTTTCTGAACTCCTGTAATAATTGGTTTGTATACTTTCCAGGCTTCCCTTCTCCGATCACTCGTCCGTCCACTTTCACAACGGCAATGACCTCGGCTGCGGTTCCTGTCAAGAACACCTCATCTGCTGTGTACACATCATGACGGGTGAACACTTCCTCTTTCATCTCGAACCCTAATTTTTCGGCAATTTCGATGATGGCATTGCGGGTGATCCCTTCAAGGGCCCCTACATATCCAGGCGGCGTCAGGATCTTTCCTTTTTTGACAATGAAGATATTGTCCGCCGATCCCTCGGCTACGTATCCTTGATCGTTCAACATCAGTGCTTCGCTTACACCGGCGAGGTTCGCTTCGATTTTAACGAGAATGTTATTTAAGTAGTTTAGAGATTTAACCTTCGGAGAAAGAACATCTGCCCGATTCCGGCGGCTCGCTACCGTCACGATATCAATGCCCGTTTCATATAAGCTTTTAGGGAATAGAGCCAATTGTTCTGCAATGACGATGATTTGTGGCTTTCTACAAGTAAATGGATCCAATCCCAAGTTTCCAACACCTCTAGAAATGACCACACGTATGTAGGCATTTTCCAGCTGATTTTTTTTCAATGTATCAACGATGATGTCACTCATTTCTTGTTTGGACATCTCGATATGCAGCATGATGGATTTTGCTGAGTCATAAAGGCGATCAACATGTTCTTCTAAACGGAATACGTTCCCATCGTACATTCGAATCCCTTCGAACACTCCATCTCCATATAGAAAACCATGGTCGTACACAGATACAACTGCGTCTTCCTTTTTTACGTATTGTCCGTCTAAGTAGATCCATTGTTCGTTCATGTTAATCATTCCTTTCCGGCTGGTAATTTATTTGATTATTCAGAAATTTATTTGTGCAACGGTAGTGCGTTGACTAATGGAGCCTGATAGGCGTGCGGCTCGATTCACTTTTCATTGCCGCTTCCCGGTGGCTCAAGATTTTTTTATTGAGGACAATATTACTCCCGTTTTCCGGGTAGGTCAACAGGCTTTTTGTAAATTATTTGACTATTTAGATTAATCTGATTATAAGTAAACGCTTACATCTTTGTCCTAATGGAGTTTGTTGCATTAAAAATTTTTTTGAGATTTTTTTATTTTCGGAGGAAAAGGAAGCTCCAGATCAAGCATGGATGCATGACATATATTTTTCGACAAAATCCTGTGGGAATGGTGGTTCGGGGAGTTTAGACACCTGTGTAAAGGCATGGGTTATTCTCATTGAAAAATCCCAGATGAGAATGCTTTTTTTCAATTCTAGAGAATGTTGTATGATTATTCATTAAAAAAGAATCAATTCCTTCACCTACGATATGATAAAAGTTTATACTTCATCCTCCTTTCACCATCTAAATGCAAGTTCTTGATTTGGATAATATTCCGCACAGAAATATATTTCCACACTTCAGACATCCTTCCATTTTAAACTCTGTACAAATAAAAAGAGGCTGGGACAAAACTAGTCTCTAATAGAAAAAAAGGTGAATTTGAGCGTGCTCAAATTCACCTTTTTTAATTTTCTTGCGTAAATTCTTCTACCGATTAGCTGTTGGCAATGAATTTTCTCAAATTCACTGCCAATAATGCAATGCCCATTTCATTTTCGACCTTCGATTTTCCTCGTACGGAAAACCGAGTGAAACGCAAATTAGCCTTCAAGAATCCAAAAACTGGCTCCACATCGATTTTGCGTTTTCGATAGATGGCTCCTGTTTTCTCCTCAGAAAGCTTCGACCTTACATATTCTTTTTGCTGCTCCCACTTTTCATTCACCATAAGCTTTCGATTATTACCTTCTTTTGCTTTGGTACATGATGAACGAAAAGGGCACCCCAAACAGTCTTCGCACTCATAGATTTTGAACTTCCGTTCAAATCCGGTACGGTCATGGCGAGTAGAATAATGCTGAAATTTAAGACGTTTTTGATTAGGGCATGTATATGTATCCGTTTCTTCTTCATACTCCCAGTTGTCGGG